>JBEPXK010000163.1:0-8032 GCA_041641915.1 Planctomycetota bacterium | reverse complement strand
ACTTCGTCCCCCGAACCCCCTGTGCCTAGACGGCTTGTGACAGCGCCTCTTCAAAACGTTGTTTTTTGTCGCTGTCACAAGCAATCGAGGCACTAACCGCGTCGATACACGGCTGCACCCCTTGGTGTTCCTGCGCGGGGACCCGCTTGGCGAAGGTCAACGGCGGCAGGGCGATCTGCTCCCCACCAGGGCCCGTGAGCCAGGACTGCAGCTCGAGCCCGGTCATGCGCTCGACGACGATGTGGGCATCGCCCGGATCGTCGCCGACCAGGCGGATGTAGACCATGACCAGGATCTCGTTCATCTGCCCGCTGACCCTAGCCCGCAACCCTGCTGACACAACTGCTGCACAATCATATCGCATGGCCATCGCTGTGCTGTGCCCGGTCGGCCGGTCCTCGCATGGCGCTGCTCTACGCCGGTCGGCCGCGGCCGCGACGAACCATGCTGCGTCGGCCCTACGGGATGCGGGCCGACCGCGGTGAACCGTTGCTCTCCGATCGCGGTGATCTCAACCGTGGAGATCGCGCCCCCGGCGTCACCCTCGCCACGTGCAGCCCAAGACGATTGCGCTTGGCTATGCCGGCCGCGGGCTTCGACTGCGGCGATGAAGCTGGTGATCGTCGAATCGCCGAACAAGACCCGGAAGATCGGCCAGTTCCTCGGGTCCGACTACCGCGTCGGCGCGAGTTTCGGGCACGTTCGCGACCTGCCGCCCTCCGGCGACCTCGCGATCAGCTTCGCCGACGGGCGCATCGTGCCGCGCTACCAGGAACTCGAGCGCAGCGGTCGGCACGTCGCGCAGCTACGCCAGTTGGCGCAGCGGGCCGAGGAGATCTACCTCGCCACCGACCCCGACCGCGAGGGCGAGGCCATCGCCTGGCACGTGACCCAGGTGCTCGGGGATTCCCACCGCTACCGCCGCATCGTGTTCAACGCCGTCACCCGCGCAGCGGTCGACCGGGCGCTGCAAGCGCCACGCGAGCTCGACGACGGACTGATCGCCGCGCAGCAGGCGCGCCGGGTGCTCGATCGCGTGGTCGGCTGGGTGGTCTCGCCGGTGCTGCGCTGGGGCGTGGGCCGCAAGGACGCCCGCAGCGCCGGGCGGGTGCAGTCGGTCGCCCTGCGCCTGGTCGCCGAACGCGAGCGCGAGATCACCGCGTTCACGGTGACCGAATTCTTCACCCTCGATGCCCGCCTGGCCCACCCCGAGACGCCGCCGCCGTTCACCGCGCGGCTGAGCGAATGGAAGGGCGAGCCGCTCGGCCATCGTCTGGCCCAACGCGCATTGGCCGAGTCCACCGTCGCCTGGTGCCGCAAACAGCAATGGCGCGTCCACGCCGTCGACAGCCGCGAACAGCAGCGCCGACCACCGCCACCGTTCATCACCGCCACGGTGCAGCAGGCGGCCTCGGTGCGCCTCGCGCTGACCCCTGATCGCACCATGCAGCTGCTGCAGAAGCTGTTCGAAGACGGTCACATCACCTATCACCGGACCGACAGCGTGGCCATCGACCCCGAGGCCATCGAGCGCGCCCGCGCCCACATCGCGGCCAACTTCCCACCGCCCTATCTGCCGCAGAACCCGGTGATCCACCAGGGCAAGAGCGCGAACAGCCAGGAGGCACACGAAGCGATCCGACCGACGGCGCCGGAAAGCGGTCCCCGACCGGTCGCGCTCGGCGATGCCCAGGCACGTTCGCTCTACGAGCTGATCTGGCAGCGCTTCATCGCCTCGCAGATGAGCCCGGGCCGCGATCATTTGAGCACGATCCAGGTCGCCATCGCCCCCGACGGCTTCACCCATCCCGAACGCGGGCGCATACCGATGGGCATCGCCACCGCCAAGGGCAAGGTGGTGGTGTTCGATGGGTGGCGACGGCTGACCGACGATGCCACCGACGAGCGCGCCGCGGCCACTGGCAAGGGCAAGCGCAAGGGCAAAGCCAAGGGCGACGAGGAGAGCGCCCCCCTGCCGGTACTCACGGTCGGCGATGTGCTCCGGCTCGACGACCTCCAGGTGACCAAGCGCAGCACCAAGGCCCCGCCGCGTTACACCCAGGCGAGCCTGATCAAGAAGCTCGAAGCCGAGGGCATCGGCCGGCCCAGCACCTACGCGGCGATCATGAAGACCCTGCTCGACCGCGGCTACGCGACCCAACAGAAGCGCAAGCTCCACTGCACCGAACTCGGGCTGGCGCTGATCGACTTCCTCGTCGATCGCTTTGCCGGTAATTTCATCGAATATGACTACACCGCACGCATGGAACAGCTGCTCGACCGCATCGCCGCCGGCGAGGTCGCCTGGGAAGCGAGCATCACCGAGGCCGCTTTCGCCGTGCGCGATATCGCCCGCCGCGCGGGCCTGCGCTACGACCCGCTCAGCGGCGAAGCGGCGCCGCAACGCGCGCCGCCGCAGCCCTGTCCCGAAGCCGGCGTCTGCCCTTTATGCCAGGGGCCGATGACCCGGCGCGAGGGCCGCTATGGCGCCTTCTTCTCCTGCATGGACCGCGGCTGTGTGGGGACACGCAATCCGGATGGCACCCCCGGGCGCAAGGCCCGCGCGCTGCTCGCCGGGCGTGATCCGCAACCGCCCGCCCGGCGCACCCCGGCCCCGACGCGGCCAGAGCCGGATCAGCAGGCGCCGGCCTGTCCGGAGTGCGGCGGCGCGATGGCTCTGAGCACCGACGCCGCCGGCGCGCGCGCCTGGGCCTGCCTGCGCTTCCCCGCCTGCCGCGGCGCGGTCGACGCCTGAGGCTCAGCCGTCGCTGTCCGCTCCCGTGTGGTCGCCATCGTCGACGTCGTCGGCCCTGGCCGTCGGCCGCGCCGGGGTGCTCGCGCCGGGGTCCTGTTCGCGCTGCGCCACCATCGCCTGGTGGGTCACCACCGCACTGCGATGCGCCCGGTCGCCGCGGTAATCGCGGCCACGACGGTCGATCTCCTCGATCGCGGCGTCGCGGCCGTAGACGATCACCGTATCGCCGGCGCCGAGCACATCATCTGGTTGCGGCGTGCCGACGAACGAACCGTCGCTGCGCTGGATCGCCAGCACGTTGAGCCCCTCCTCGCGGATGTCGCTCTCGCGCAGGCTGCGGCCCGCGATCCAGTCCCCGTCGCGAATCGCGAGCTCGTCGACGCGGAAGCCGCCGGCGAGATGCAGCAGGCTCTCGTAATCGCGCAGACGCAGATCGGTGAAGCGGTTGAGCGCCTTGCTGATGATCAACGAGAGCCGCTGGTCGATCCATCGGCTCGACGCCAACGCCCACAGCAGCACGATGCCGGCCGCCATCCCACCGAGGCGAAGATACGGGTGCCCGGCGGCGGCCGATACGAAGGTCAGCAGCACCGTGGCAACGGTGGTGATGATCCCGGCGTTGCCGAGCAGCATCAGCGCAAAGATGATCCGCCGCCGCACCGGATGGTTGACCGTATGCTCCGATTCCGAGGTGGTGAAACCGACGCCGCTGAAGGCGCTACGCGCCTGGAACCGGGCCATTTCGCGCGACATGCCAGTGTGCACCAGGGCGATGGTCGCGACCCGCGTGGCGAGGATCGACAAGGACAGGATCAACAGCAGCGACAGCAGCGGAATCATGTTTTCACCTCCTCAGCCCACGACAGGCTAGTGGTCTGTCTCCAACAGCGTGGAACATATGCGCCGCCCCGGATAGGCAGATGCACGGCGGGATGACGCAGGCGTAGCAGCGCTACGTCAAGGGAATCCCAACGTAGAAGATGCCTGTCCGCGGCAAGTATATGTTACAGGAATGCGGAGACAGACCACTAGCTACGACTGAACGAACACAACGCCGGGAGAGACCCCATGCGCGACTGCGCCTGCCAGAGCCTGCGGATCCGTCAGGGCAAGCTCGAATTGCTCGACCAACGCCTGTTGCCACACGAAGAACGCTGGATCGATGCCGACACCATCCCAGCGATGATCGCCGCGATCAAAGGCCTGGCGGTGCGCGGCGCACCGGCCATCGGCGTCGCCGCCGCGCTGTGCCTCGGCCGGCTGGCCGAGCGCGGCTGCGCGATCACGGCGTTCCGCGATCAGGCCTCCGAGCTACGCGCGGCGCGCCCCACCGCCGTCAATCTCGCCCGCTTGGTCGACGCGCTCCTCGCCCGGGTCGCGGCCGACGCCGATTGCACCGGCGTGCCCGCTCTGGCCGAGCGCTTCTATGCCGAGGATCAGGAGCTCTGCCGCGCACTCGGCCGCCACGGCGCCGCGCTGGTCGCCCCCGGCGCGCACCTGCTCACCCACTGCAACACCGGCGGCCTGGCCACCGCAGGCTGGGGCACCGCCTTCGCGGTCTTCCGTCAGGCCCACGCCGACGGCAAGCGCATCCACGTCTGGGTCGACGAGACCCGCCCGCTGCTGCAGGGTGCGCGGCTGACCGCCTGGGAACTCGCGCGCGCCGGGATCGACCACACCCTGATCTGTGACAATATGGCTGCTGCGCTGATGGCCGCCGGCCGCGTCGACGCGGTCTTCCTCGGCGCCGATCGGATCGCGATGAACGGCGATGCGGCCAACAAGGTCGGCACCTACGCGTTGGCGGTCGCCTGCCGCCACCACGCGATCCCGTTCTACGTTGTCGCGCCGCGGACCACGCTCGATCCCGACTGCGCCGACGGCGCCGGCATCCCGATCGAACAGCGCGATCCGACCGAAGTCCGCGGCTACGCCGGCGCCGCCGGATCGATCGCCTGGGCCAGCGCGCAGAGCCCGGTCTACAATCCCGCCTTCGACGTCACCCCGGCAGAGTTGATCACCGGCTGGGTGCTCGACAGCGGGGTCTATGACGGCGCGGCGGTGGCCGCCGGCGCGCTGCACGAGCTCGCGCGCACGACCTGAGCCGCACAAGCTCGCAGAGCGCGGCGCGCTACTTCTCGACCTTGATCCTGGCCACCGGCTTGGCCGCGATGCGCCTGCCACGCGCGGTGATGCCGGAGAAGTCGACCTCGCCGAGATCGAAATCGCACGAGGTCACCCGCTGCCGCTTGGCCTTGACGAACTCGCAGTGCAGCTGCGCGTCGCTGTCGCCGGGGATCAGCTGGGCGATCTTGCCCTCGCGCCCCTTGATCAGTTCGTACTCGCGGTTGTTGATGAAGCGCAGGATGTGGACCTTCTTGGCGTAGGCGATCCGCTGCGCGTCGCGGTAGACCACGGTGAAGCGCGCGCCGGCCTCGGGGTCGAACAGCGCATAATGGATCGCTCGCGCCGGCAGCAGCTGTTTGTCGACCGGCCCGGTGATGCGAAAGGTGCCGTCCTCGCAGACCACCAGCAACTTGTCGAAGTCGCTCATGTTCACGCTCGCGTCGCTACCGCGCACCTGGGTCCCGAAGAAGCCGCTGGATTTGTCGTAGTTGACCTTGTGGTGTGCGCGCGCGACCTCGCGGATATCGACAGTCTCGAAAGCGGTGATCTCGGTCCGCCGCGGATGCTCATGCCCGTATTTTTCGAGCAACCCCGAGAGGTAGTCGATGGTCGTCTTGGTCAGGCGGCGCAGCTTTGCGCGCGTCTGCTTGATCGCGCGCACGATATCATCGATGTCGCGGCGGTTCTTGTCGATGTCGTACTGCGAGATACGCCGGATGCGGATCTCCAGCAGCCGGCCGACGTCGTCATCGGTCATCGCGCGGATGAACAGCTGGGTAAACGGCTCCATGCCCGCGTAGACCGCCGCGGTGACCCCGGCCTGCGTCGTCTGCTCCTCGATGCGCTTGTAGACGCGGTTCTCGATGAAGATCTGCTCGAGCGTCAACCAGTGGTGCTTCTGCTCCAGCTGCTCGAGCTCCCATTCGAGCTCGGCCTTGATCTGATTGCGCAGCCCCAGCGTCGACTCGTAGAGCAGGTCGGGAACGGTGGTCTCCCACGGCCGGCCGTCGCGGATGACGGTGATGTTCGAGGAGATGCTCAGTTCGCAGTCGGTGTAGGCGTACAACTGCGGGATGACCTCATCGGCGTACACCCCGCGCGCCAGATGGACCTCGATCTCGACGCGGTCGGTGGTGTAGTCGTTGATCGAACCGATCTTGACCGTGCCCTTCTGCGCCGCGGCCTCCATCGACGCGATCACGCCTTCGGTGGTCGTGCCGTAGGGCACCTCGCGGATGATCACCCGCTTGTCGCCTTCGGGCTCGATCCGCGCCCGGAGGCGGATCCGGCCACGGCCGGCGTCGTAGTCGCTGGCGTCCATCAGGCCGCCTTGGATGAAATCGGGCAGCAATTCGACCGAGCGGTTCTCCAGCAGATCGATCTGGGCCTGCAGCACCTCACAGAAATTGTGCGGGAGGATCTTGGTCGCCATCCCGACGGCGATGCCGTCGATGCCCAGCAGCAGGATCACCGGCAGTTTGGCCGGCAGGAACTCGGCCTCCTTCTTCCGGCCGTCGTAGCTTGGCTGCCAGTGCGTCAGGTGCCGATTGAACAGCGTCTCGCGCGCCAGCGGCGTCAGACGGCATTCGATGTATCGCGCGGCCGCGGCGCGATCGCCGGTGATCACGTTGCCGAAGTTGCCCTGACGCTCAATGAAGTACTCCTTATTGGCCATCACCACCAGCGCCTCGAAGATCGAGGCGTCGCCGTGCGGGTGGAGCTTCATCGTCTCCCCGACCACGTTGGCCACCTTGTGGAATTTGCCGTCGTCGACCTCCCACAGGGTCTGCAGGATGCGCCGCTGTACCGGCTTGCAGCCATCGCGGTAATCGGGGATCGCCCGGTCGACGATGACGTAGCTGGCGTACTCCAGGAAATTCCGGCGCATCAGGGGATCGAGCGTGGTCTGACTCATGCGAGCGTCTGCCTCCTCAGGCGATGTCGGCAATCAGGTTGTCGACGATGAACTGTTTGCGCGCGGGGGTGTTCTTGCCCATGAAGAAGTCGAGGCTCTTCTCCACCGCGCTCATGCTGGCGAAGACCACCGGCTCGAGCCGGATGTCCTCGGCGATGAACTGCTTGAACTCGCGCGGGCTGATCTCGCCGAGCCCCTTGAACCGGGTGACCTCGGCGCCTTTGATCGCCGCGAGCGCCTCGTCGCGCTCCTCCTCGCTGTAGCAGTAGCGGGTCTGCTGCTTGTTGCGCACGCGGAACAGCGGCGTCTCGAGGATGAACACGTGGCCGCTGGTGACCAGCTCCTCGAAATACCGTAGGAAGTAGCAGATGAGCAGATTGCGGATGTGCATCCCGTCGACGTCGGCGTCGGTGGCGATCACCACCTTCTGGTAGCGCAGGTGTTCGACATCGTCTTCGATGCCCAGCGCGCGCATGATGTTGTAGAGTTCCTCGTTCTTGTAGATCGCATCGCGTTTGAGGCCGTAGCAGTTGAGCGGCTTGCCCTTGAGCTTGAAGATCGCCTGGGTCTCCACGTCGCGCGCCTGGACCATCGCCCCGCCGGCCGAATCGCCTTCGGTGATGAAGATCATGCTCTCCTCGCCGCGGCGGTGACGGTCGCCACGGTGATACCTGCAGTCGATCAGCTTGGGAATGCGGATCGCGATCCTCTTTGCCCGTTCGCGTGCCTGCTTCTTGACCGCCGAGAGCTCCTTGCGCAGTTTCTCGTTGGCCTTGATCTTCTCGACCAGCCGCCCGGCCGCGTCCTTGTTCTGATGCAGCCACTTGATCAGCGCCTCGCGCACTTGTGGCACGATCCACGACCGGACATCGGTCGACCCGAGCTTGTTCTTGGTCTGCGACTCGAACACCGGGTCCTTCATCTTGATCGCCACCGTGCCCATCAGCCCGTCGCGCACGTCCTCGCCGGCGAAGGACCGGCCGGCGAAGTCGTTGACCGCCTTGAGCACGCCCTCGCGGAAGGCGCTCTGATGCGTCCCGCCGTCGTTGGTGTACTGGCCGTTGACGAAACTGAGGTAGTTCTCGCCGTAGCTGGTCGTGTGGGTCAGGGCGAATTCGAGCTTCTCGCTGGCGTGGTGACAGATGTCATACAACGGCACGGTGTCGCCGAGTTCCTCCTGCAGCAGATCGCGCAGCCCGCCCTTGGATAGAAACCGGGTGCCGTTGTAGATCAAC
>JBEPXK010000162.1:0-8087 GCA_041641915.1 Planctomycetota bacterium | reverse complement strand
TGTACTTGATCGAGACGTACTGAACGCCCCTGTCGCTGTGATGCACCAGCTGGCCGTTTGAGACCGGCTGACGGGCATGGAGCGCCTGCTCCAGGGCATCCAGCACGAACCCGGTCTCCGCGCTGTGTGACGCCCGCCAGCCCACGATCTTCCGCGCGAACGCGTCGATCACGAACGCCACATAGGCGAAGCCGTGCCAGGTGGCCACGTAGGTGAAGTCGGAGAGCCACAAAGCGTTGGGCCGAGCCGGCTGGAAGTCGCGGTTCACGTGGTCGCGCGGGCACGGCTGGGCCTTGTCGCTCACCGTCGTGCGCTTGACCTTGCCACGCACCGCGCCTTGCAGGTCCATCTCATGCATCAGGCGTTCGACCGTGCAGCGAGCGACCTCGAAGCCCTCGCGGCGAAGCTGCTGCCAGACCTTGCGCACGCCGTAGACCTGGAAGTTCTCGTCCCACACCCGGCGGATCTCCGTGCGGAGCCGCGCATCGCGCTGGATGCGCGGCGGCGCCGTCGACGGGGCCGCTCGCCGGGCGGCGTGGAGACGGTAGGTCGACGGGGCGATCGGCAGTTGCCGGCAGATCGGCTCGACCCCGTAGACCGCGCGGTGATCGTCGATGAACGCGATCATGACCTGTTGCGGCGGTCGAGCTCCGCCTGGGCAAAATAAGCCGAAGCCTTGCGCAGGATCTCGTTCGCCCGCCGGAGCTCTTTGTTCTCCCGCTCCAGCTCCTTGAGACGCTCCTGCTCCGAACTGGTCATGCCGGCGGCTGTGCCCTCGTCACGCTCCGCCTGGCGCAGCCAGTTGCGCAGCGTCTCCGGGTTGCAGCCGAATTTCTCGGCGATCGAGGTGAGCGCCGCCCATCGCGAGGCATACTCGCCCTCATGCTCGCGCACCATCCGCACGGCACGCTCGCGTAGCTCCCGGGGATAGGGCTTCCGGTTCGTGGTCTTTCCCATAAGCTCCAGTCTCCCAGACGTTGGAGCCTCCGGAAAGATCCTATGCGGGCGACGGACGCCGAGGAGCGTTAGACTCTCGGTGTCAAACCATTGGATAAACGGAGGTCGTGATGACGCACACCACGTCGCCCTCGACGCCCGCCACCGGTGAGACTGCCATAATCTACGTCGCGATTGAACTCAGCTCGACGAACTGGCTGCTGGCGATCCAGGCGCCCGACCGCAACAAGGTCAGCCGGCACGAAGTGCCCGCCGGTGACAGCGCCAAGCTGATCGCGCACCTCGAGCAGGCGCGCAGCCGGGTTCAGGAGCAGACGGACGCGCCGGTGGCGGTGACGACCTGCTACGAGGCGGGCCGGGACGGCTTCTGGTTGCACCGCGTGCTTCAGGATAATGGGATCGACAACCAGGTCGTCGATCCGGCGAGCCTGCTGACGGATCAGAAGAAGAAGTCCAAGAAGACCGACCGGATCGACGTGCGCAAGATTCTGCGCGCCCTGAAGCTCTGGCACGAGGGCGACCCGGAGGCGTGCCGCATGGTGCACGTGCCTACGCCGGATCAGGAGGACGCGCGCCGGCCGGTGCGCGAGGCCCAACGGATGAAGAAGGAACAGACCGGTCACCTGAACCGGATCAGCGGGCTGACCGCCCAGCACGGTATCTGGCATTTCAAACCGCTGCGCCGGGACTGGCGGGACCAGCTGGAGCTGCTGCAGACCGCTGACGGTCGGCCCTTGCCGCTAGGGATCAAGGCCGAGATCGCGCGGGAGTGCGAGCGTTTGCACTATCTCCGGGACCAGCTCCGGCAGCTCGCACGCGAGGACCGGGCGCACCGGCGCGAGGCCAGGCGCAGCGCGCAAGGCAAGCAGCCCGAGGAGAAGACCGCCCTGGAGGAACGCGCGGAGCTGATCGCACACTTCCAGACCCTGCGCGGGGTTGGCGAGGTCGGGGCCAGCGTCCTGGCCGACGAGGTGTTCTTCCGGGACTTCGACAACCGCCAGGAGCTTGCTGGCTACGTTGGATTGACGCCGCAACCGAACAGCAGCGGCCCACGAGAAACGGACCAAGGGCTGGACAAGGCCGGCAACGCACTCGCCCGTTGGGCGATGATCGAACTCGCCTGGGGCTGGCTGTACTATCAGCCGGACAGCGCCTTGAGCCGCTGGTTCCACGCGCGCGTCGGTGACGCGCGCGGCCGCCTGCGGCGGATCAAGCTGGTCGCGATGGCGCGCAAGCTCCTGATCGCGCTGTGGCGCTACGCCACTCAGGGCATCGTGCCGGAGGACGCCGTGACCACCGCATGATCGTCGGCGGCGACAGCTGAACGGAACGTCGCGGGGGCGGCCGCCCCGCGGCGGTCGGGTCGGACGTGTGATCGAGCCCCGAGCGGGCGAGCCTCAGGTTCGCCGTCAGAAAGATGGATCCCGTCCGCCCCGGGCCCGACCTGGACATATGCAGGATTAGGGTGACGGCTCGACTAGCGAGCCGACCGGATGCGAGTTCGGCCAGGCGTGCGCCTGTCCGTGACAAGGGCCCAGCCCGATCGTCCACCCGCCGCCGTGACCACGACGTCCGGGACCGTCGCCGACATACGGAACGGCGCTATCACGCGCTGCGCCGGCATACCTTGGAGACACAGCCGCATGACCACCGTGGCGCCCATCCAGGCGATCATGGCGAAACACTTGGATTACGCTCTTGACAACCGGTCGGCCCATGCGAGCTCGGGGCGGTTCACCATGTACCACGACGCCCGCATGACGAGGCAGCGCTGACCGCGGACATCGTGGCGCTGGCCAGCACGTACGGCCGCTACGGCTACCGGCGTGTCGCCGCGCGGCTGCGCGCCGATGGCTGGAGGGTGAACACCAAGCGGGTGGCGCGGATCTGGCGGCAGGAGGGTCTGAAGGTGCCGGCAAAGTAGCCCAAGCGCGGGCGGCTTTGGTTCAATGACCCTAGAATCCTCAGTCGGCGTGGGCTGATGCTCCGCCGTGAGGATGGCTGTTCAACTTTCAGGTGTGGCTCGCCTTACGCCGGCAGGAGGTTCGGCAGCGGTTTCGGCGTGCGACAGAACAGATACGGACTGAGGGCGCGAGCCAGGATCCGGCACCAGCGCTCGACGGTGGTCAACTGAGGAGCAGTTCGCCGGAGCTCGTCGAGAAAGTCGGAGACATCGGCGAGCGCCTCACGGATGCCGGGGTGGTGGGCGTGCTGGCTGGTGATCGACAGGGTCGTGCGCCCTGCGTGCTGCGTTGCGCGGGCGACGCCTGCCATCAGCAACGGCCGGCTGGTGATCGCCTCCCGGTGCATGCTCGGATCGACTCTAGCCGCACGAACAGCGACCACCAATTGTAGACCAGCGCCGTGATCCGCGTGCGGTCCAGATCCCGGGTGGTAAAACCGCCCCAGCCCCAGTGGTTCTTCAACTCGTCGAACAGATTTTCCGCGTTTGCTCTGTCTCGATACAGGCTGGCCAAGCTGATGAGTTCGTGATCCAGCGAGGTGACCAGAGCGGCGTACTCGTAGATCTGCCGATTGGCGTCCAGCACTTCCACGGCTCCAAGGGCAGCGACAGTACTACGTCATGGCCGACAATGGCTTCGGCAACAAGGCAAACTCGCCCGACGCGATGCTGATGGTGCACAAGGTCGATCCCGACTGGGAGCGCGGCGAGGTCGAGCTGGAGGAGACGGTCTATCTGAAGGACCCGAACAAGGTCCTGCCGTTCCAGCTTACCAACGAGAACACATCCGAGCGTTACCTGACCGGCTCTGACTTCGATCCGGAGAGCTTCCAGATCGTCGAAAACAATAACGGCGAGACCCGCTTTTGGTTCGGCGACGAGTTCGGGCCCTACTTGTTCGCCACGACCCTCGAGGGCGTCGTCACCGACTTCCATCAGGTGAAGGTCGACGGCGAGATCGTGCGCTCGCCCGACCACTTCGCGCTCAAGCTGCCGACCGAGCCGGACGGCTCCGTAGACTTCTCCGTGCGCCGCAGCCGCGGTCTCGAGGGCATGGCAGCCAGCCCGGACGGCGAGATGCTCTATCCGATGTTCGAGGGGCCGCTGTACCGCGACGGAAGCTACGAAAGCGAAAACGGCAGCCAGTTCCTACGCATCTTGGAGTTCGACGTTTCGGAAGGCGAGTTTACCGGCCGCAGCTTCAAATACGAGCTCGCCCAAAACGGTCTGTCGATCGGCGACTTCAACATGGTCGACGAAGACAGTGCGCTGGTGATCGAGCGCGACTGGGGCGAGGGCGTACCCGCGAAGGCGTGCGAGGGCGAGGCCCATGCCGACTGCTTCAACACGCCCGCCCAGTTCAAGCGCGTCTACACGATCTCCTTCGACGGCGTCAAGGACGGCGGCTTCGTCGAGAAGCTCGGCTACATCGACCTGATGGACATCCGCGATCCGAACGACAACGCCGTGCTCGGCGGGCAGGGCGACAAGTTCACCTTCCCGCTGGTGACGATCGAAGACGTCCACATGGTCGACGACCGGCACATCATCGTCGGCAACGACAACAACTACGGCGTCTCGATGGGCCGCAAGCTGGGCGCGCAGGACCATAACGAGTTTATTCTGCTGGAAACCCCGGAATTGGTCCAGCAAGCAATGGAAAACTAACGTCGCAATGCAACGAGAGCGGGCGCGGGTCGGAGGCTCGCGCCTGCTTTTACCTCGTCTGGTTATGGCCCCAGGCCGACACCCCGACCAACGCCAACAGCGGCAGCCTCTACTCTTAGGCCTACCGACCAGGGTTGGGATCGAGCGCGCTTCGTGCAGCTACCTTGGTGTCTAGGGAGGTTAGCTATCCAGGATCGCTACCTCGCTGAAGCCTTTTCAAACAAGCCTGGTAGATCTCCACAGCGTGGTCGGCCCGCTCACTGTGGGGGACACGATCCTGGTCGCCAGCCCACACGTTGGATGCTTCGCGAGCCAGCAGCCCGGCAGCCAGGATCGCGGCGACCGTTCGGTCGGTCTCGTCGGCCATGACATCCTCTGTTCTATGAGTGGTGAACCACGCTGCCCGTTAAGGCCTTCGGTGTCTATCCGTGGTTGGAAGTCGCCATGAAGATCGGCTCGTGTCCCACTGAGTCGTGTAGGAACTGTGGGTAAGTCGGCTGCGGCAGCGACCGCCACGAGTCCGGTGGCGGCGGCCGACTTATCCATAGCGGTGGGCGCCGCGTTTCTCCGGTAAGGTTTTGCTACCACACGCAACCTTGAACCCCTGAGATCCGCGATGACCGACGATGGTTCATCACGGATTTGCGGGAAAGGCGGTGCGGATTTTGAGTAAGAAGTAGGCATCGTCGCAGAAGCCATAGGCGATGCGCTTGATGACTGTCGATCGGCGAGGGGTCACGGTGCCGATCGGCGTGCCAAATGCCGGCTTGGGAACGCTTATGCCGGCTTGACCCTCGGCGCCGATGCACAGCCAGAGGCGCGGAAACGGCATCATGGCAACTCTGCATGCTGTACAGAGTTGCCACCCCAGGAGCCACACGTGCGCCCGCTTTCATAAACACGTTTCTGGTAGATGACCCGCCGCTCGGACTCGCCTCACGCGACCCCGCTCACTCTATCTTGGAAAACTGAACAGCCCTGGATACGGAGCAGGACATACTTCGGTGGCTCATCTTGGCTCCGACGGCGCTGTTAGGATCTGCCCGAACGTTACCGCTAGCAATGTTGCTCCGAGGACGATTGCGAGCACGTAACCGCTATTCAAGTTGTGGGATCGCTCGACCAAAGCCGCACCAGCAGCAGGCAGACCGATTACCGCGCCTGCGCCTAGGATCGTCCTGCACGATATCGCCGTAATATCTCTTTTCACCACTTTACAGGGTCCTTTCGGAATGACCAATCGCAGGCGATCAATTTCGGAGTGTGTTCAAGGCCTTCGCTAAGCTTGTGTCTGTCGTGTTGCCAGGCACACACGACCTTTGACATGCTGCGCCGATTGAGCGAGGCGTCCGATGCACACGGAAACACGATGCAATCTCTCGCGGCGAGCCTTGCCCTACGTCGAAAGCGGTCCCCGGCGGCGGGATTGGGACCGCGCCACGGGCTGCCGCGCTCTCTTTCGAGAAGCGCTCGTGGCCACGTGTTCCTCATGACACTATTACTGATATAGGTGGGCGAGGCACGAAAGCGAGTCGAAGGTTAGGCCCTTCGCCGCACTTTTTCCTGCGGATGGGCGGAGTGAAAGCGCGGTCATCCAATGCGCCATTGATGTCCGGTCCTGGCCCGAGGCTGCCGGCGGGCATGCAGCCGTCGGCGGCTGGACGACCCTCAACACCTGACGACGACGTCGCGCAGGTGAGCTTCGGGATCTGACCCGAAGCGGCCGTACACTCCGCGCGTTGGCATACCCTGACCTCGACATGCGGCGTCCGCCGAACCAGACAATCACTTTTTCCGTCAGTGATCGTCCTCGTGACGCTGATGCTGCTTGAGCGCGCGCAACTCGCGTTCGTAGTCGTACCGCGCGAACAGCCAGCGGGCCGCCGCCGCCACCTCGGCGCGCGTCATCTCCGGATGCAGTGTACGGATCGGCGGCATCAGGCCGAACCGCTGCAAAGCCTCTCGCATGGCTTTCACCTTGCCCCGCGCAGGGTCGAAGGTGAAGTCGACCACATGATCGACGAACGCTTGTTCGCTGTTGCCGGTCTTCTTCCGTATAATCGTGGTCAGCAGGTTCATCGGCGGCGCCAGCATGCCCTCCGCCCGCTCGGTCTCGGCGGGCGACATGCTCTCGGCGTGGCAGGTCGCGCAGGTCCGTTCGAAGACCTGCCGGCCGCCTTCGTCCTGACCGCTCGCCTCGGCCTGTACGGCGCCGAGACCGAGGCAACCTGTCAGGGCGATCATTGCCAAAGTCGCATGCATGGGAGCATTTCCCGCGATTTCCTTCATAGGTTTCGGGTGGACCGTCGCACCCAGGCATCAGAGCCGGGCTACAGGTACTTGGCGATCGCCTTGAACTCCTCGATCTCGCGCCGCTGCTCGGCCGTCATGGGGCCAACGACATTGTCGAGGCAGTTGTCCAGGTGGTCCTTGATCAGGGTCGTGCGCGCGCCCGCCAGCGCGTTCTCCACGGCGTAGAGCTGCTGCACGAGGTCCAGGCACGGCCGGCCGTCCTCGATCATCTGGATCACCTTGCGCAGGTGCCCGTCGGCCCGTTTCAAGCGGTTGGCCACCTGCGGGTGCGTGGCGTGTTTGTGCGATTCGTCAGTCATTGTTGATCCTATCCCCTAGGAGGGGATATACCACAGATAACGATGAACGCAACCGTTCCCGCTGGGAGCGGCTTCCCTCGCCCGACGGGCACCGGTCCCAAGGAGGCGCATGTGATCGACGGAACGCTCGCGGTGTTTGCTGGGGCGATCGGTCTTGGCCTGCTGCATGGGATCGAGCCAGGTCACGGCTGGCCGCTGGCGGCCGGCTACGCGATCGCCCGCCCCAACCGCTACGCCGCCGGTGCCGCCGCCAGCGCGATCCTGGGCGCCGGCCACCTGATCAGTAGCATCGCCGTGGTGATCGTCTTTTTCGGCCTGAAGGCTTGGCTGAACCTGGGTGAGCTCGGCTGGATGAACGTCGCGGCGGGCATCGTGCTGATCGCGCTCGGGCTGTGGGAACTGCGCCCGCGCAAGGCGCATGGGGACAGTCACGGGCATGGGCACGCGCATGGCCACACGCACGCCGACACCGGCGAACCGGCCGCGGACAAGGGGCTGTGGGGGATCGCCGCGGCGGCCTTCGCGCTCGGCTTCGCGCACGAGGAAGAGTTTCAGATCATCGGGATGTGCGCGGGCTCGGACTACTGCCTGGAACTGATGCTGGCCTACGCGCTGGCGGTCGTACTGGCGATCGTGGCACTGACGCTGCTGCTGATCGCGGGATACCAGCGCTGGCGCCATCGTCTGGAACGCTGGGCGCCGCACCTGCCCAAGCTCTCCGGCGCCATCCTGATCCTGATGGGCGCGGGGTTCATCGCCGGCGTGCTCTGAGAGCCGACCATCGCTGGTTCGTGGGACAGGCTGTCCGAGCCAGGCCGATATCGCCGTAAGTCTGGAACACCCCCGCGCCAGGCGTCCCGGACGCCTGGCGCGGGGGCAACCGGCGT
>JBEPXK010000161.1:0-8107 GCA_041641915.1 Planctomycetota bacterium | reverse complement strand
TGCCGGTCGCCCGGCAAAGCCTGGCCGGGCTCCTCTCTGTAGTCGGCTGGAGCATTTGGGGCTCTGAGGGACCTGTCATCGATGCGGCAGCGCCCCGCCAAGCGCATCCATCGAAGGTGCATACCAGGCCGTAACGAGCGGCGTACACTTGCCGTCGCCCGGCTGAAGCACTGCGGCGCTCGTGGCTACTCCGGTCGCCGCCCTTCGCCTGTGGCCTGAGCGGCGCGCATGCGTTCATCGCGGCGCAGGAGATCCTGCAGCACCTGATCGAGGCTGCGGGGATCCGCGTTGTCGTCGGGGCGACGCTGGTGCAGGATGGACGTCTGTGCATAGCCGTTGGCGCGGACGTGCGCTTGCCATAGTCGGCGTAGTTCGGACAACGCTGTGGCGTCGAGCCGCAGGGGTGGCATCGGCTGCCAGCGGTAGGTCTCGCGGTCGGCGAGCGGGGCCTGCGGGCATGCAAACGGGTGCGACTCGCCCTCGGCCAGCGCCTTACGCCAGGCGTGCAGGCGGCCCGTGATGCCGATGGTGTGCGCGTCGAAGGTCGCGCCGTAGGCGTTGCAGAAGGCGTCCAGCGCAAGGGCGGCCGCAGAGCGATCACCTACCCGGGCGGCATCGAAGAAAGCCAGAAAGGCGCCGACGAAATCATCGGGGCCCAGCGCCTGGAGGTCGGCGCGGAGGTCGGCGAGCTGCGTGCCGTCGGCGCCGTGGGCGAGCAGCAGGCACAGCGTGCCGTCGGCGCCGTGGGCGAGCAGCAGGCACAACTCTGCGACGAGCGCGGCAGGCCGGGCCGCGGGGGCGAGGCCCGGCAACCGGTTGCGGCGCTGCTGCGGATCGGCGACGAAGAACAGCTCGAAGGCCTGAGAGAAGGCCTTCTGCTCCACCGCTGCCGGACGACGTGCGAGATAGCGCACCGCCGCCGGTCCGGCCCCCTCCTGCAGCAAGAGCCGCAGTACCAGCAGCGTCGGTGCCACCGCATCGGGTCGCCGCTCGGCCACCGCGGTCCACGCCGCCAGAGCGTGGCCCGTCGCGCCCAGGCGTAGAGCCATCCGCCCCTTCTCCAGTGCCACGGGAAGGTAGTCCCAGTAGCGCTTGGCCGCGTCGCCGGTGGTGAAAGCGTCGAGCGCGTCCCAGTAGCGCCCCTGTTGCTCCAAGACCCGGCCGCGCCACATGTGATACTCGGGATTGTGCGGATGGCGTTGGCAGGCGTACTCCAGATCCGCCAGCGCTTTGTCGTGCTCGCCCAGTTGCGCGAGCGCCCGGGCCCGGTTGATGCGCCCCCGGCCATCGCTCGGCTTGGCCTCGAGCAGCCGGGTCATCACCCGTACCACGAATTCCGGTGCCACCTCCAATTCGAGCAGGTTGTCGACCATCAACTTGGCCGCGTCGGCATCGTTGGGATCCTGCTGCCAATGGATACGCGAAATACGAATACTTTCGCCGACCCAGCCGAGCCCCCGGCAGATCCGCACCAGCGAGAGGTCCAGGTGCGGGTCCTCGCCGCGATCGAAACGCTCGAGGGCCAGGCGCGCGTGTGGTTCGATCACCGCTTCGCCCAGACCCGCATCGAGCGCGGTCACCGCCAGGAAGCGCGCGAGCGCATCCGCGCGGTCCGGGAATCGCGCCGCTGCGCGCTTGAGCGTATCGTAGGCCTCGCGGTCCCGCCCGCGTCGCTTCAACACCGCCGCCGCGCCGATGAAGGCACGCAGCTGCCCGGCGGCCATCTGCTCCCGCTGCTGCCGCAACTCGTCTTCCCAGTCCTGCAGCAGGCGCCCCCTGGTGGCATCGACCGGCAACCCGAGGCGCTCGCACAGCGGGCGGGCGCAGCGCCGGGCCGCACCGGAGTTGGCGAAGGGGCCGAGCAGCGCCCGGACGACGGCGCGCATGCGTGTGCGCAGATCATTGCTGATCGTCCCCGCCGCATCCGCCTGACGCTCGAGCGCGACACGTTCGTCGACCAGGGCTTTCATGATCCACCCCGGCACCGAATCGGGAACCTTGGCCACCTTCCATGACGGAAAGAAAAACAGGTCCGGGTGGTGGTCCACCAGCAGGTGACCATCGCTGCGCTGACGCAGCACCGGGTGGACCCAATGCTGATCGCGCTGGCGCGCCAAACTGCGCAGCGCCGCGATGCGCACCGCCGGCTCGGCGTCGCCGGTCAGGGCGTATTGCCACGATTGGGCATCCCGGTCGTCAACACGGCCCAGCAGGCGCAAGCCGGCGAGGCGCAGCGCACGATTGCCGCTGGTCAGGAGTTGCCCGAAGACCGCCGGCCGAGCGCTGGAGCGATCGAACACCCAGCGGCGCCAGTGCGCCTCGTGACGTCGCACCGCGTCGCGGCTCAGCGCTGCAGCCCGATCGACGCGCATGACCGCCGCGACCAGGCGCCGGCGACGTCCGGGATCCGGATCGTGAACGGCGCGTTCGCGCTCCACTGCACGGCGCAGGGCATTCACCGTCTCCGTCGCGGCGTCGTCCTCGGCGAGACGTTGCAGGTAGGCGCCTGCCAAACCGGTGCGCCCGTGCAAACAGGCCTGACGGATCGCCCGCGCCAACAACTCGCGCCGCAGCTTGCTCGCGGTCGCAGCGTGGGCGTCCAGCCCCAGCGCTTCCTCGCAGGCCGCGATGCCAGCAGAGAGTGCGACCGGATCACGCGCGTTGTCGTCGACCATGGCCACGATCGCGCGAGCGGCCCGCCGACGCCGCTCGCCAAACCAGCCAGCCTCGTGTTCCTGGTACCACAAGAACAGTCCGCAACCCGCCAGCGCCAGGATCCCGGCTGCGAGGGCGAGGCGGCGCAGACGGGCCAGGGCGCGGCGATGTCGTCGCGCACGCTCCTCGGCCGTCGCGAGCAGATCCAGCGCCGCTAGGTCGATCACATCGCCACCGCGATCGCAGACCACGCGCGCCTGAGCCAGATCACCACGCTCGACGGCCCGGACGACCAGCGCGGACGCCACGCGGCGGTGGCTCGCGTGCACGTCGACCAGATGCCCGGCGAGCAGGTCAGCGCGCTGGACCAGCGCCATCGCCTCGCGCGCGCGTCGTTCGCCGTCACCGCCTGACATCTCGCCGAGCAGCAGTAGCGCCCGCGCGCACCAGTCACGCGCCCGGCGCTGAGCGGCGGCGTGGCGACGCCAGGCGCGCAGGTCAGCGGCGAGAGCGGTCACATCGCCGCGCGCCAGCGACTCCTCGCTACGAGCGCGGTTGCAGACATCGCGCAGCTCATCGGCCTGACGACCCGCGACGGCAGCGATGATCGAGGCGAGGGCGTAGACGTCGTCAGCCGCGCCGATCGCGGCCGCCGGATCACCTTGCTCGGGCGCGGCCCAGGCGTGGTCCACCATCCCGGCCGCCCCGTTCGGCGTTCCGATAGTACCGGCCTGATCCCAGCCGGCGACCAGCACCTCGCCGTGATCGCCGATCAGGATCGCCTCGGGCGCGAGCGCACGATGGGCGATACCACGACTGTGCGCGTAGGCGAGGGCGTCGCAGGCGCGCAGCACCACTTCGATGCATCGCTCCACACGATCGCCCATGGCGCTGTCGTCGGCCATGAGATCGGCCAGACTGCGATCCGGCGGCGGCTGGAAGACGAGATAGTCGCGCCCGCGGTCGTGAATCGGCAACACGTGCGGGTGCTCGAGGCGGGCCCCGGCCCAGGCGGCGGTCTCGCTGCGATGATGGGCCGCGGCGTCTGCAGGGTCGAACACCGCGACCCAGACTTGGCGATCGAGCCCCGTCTGATGTGCCACCTGGCCCTCCGAGCCAGTGCTCGGATCGGCGGCGGCGAGCGGCCGCAAACCCAATGACGAGCCGACATGCTCGTCGTGCAGCGTGCGCCACGAGGGCAGATCGGTGCTATCGTGCTGCCACGAGCGGCTGCCGACCGTGGGCTCTACCCCGGCGCGCATATCGGACCGCGGCGGTGCCGGCTGGTCGCCGTAGCTACGGGTGGGATCGTGCTCGTTCATCGCCCGCCCCGCGCCAGCCAGTCCAGCACACGCAGCGCTGCGGGCGGCAGCGCGAGCCCGGCCGGCAGGTCCGCGACGAAGCTCTGGAGGTCGCCTTCGCCCGCCGCCCGTGGCGCAAGCGCAACGGCATCGAGCGCCGTGCGCCGCGCCGCACCATCCGGGCCGGTGGCCCAGGCGCGACGCGCGACGATCACCGGCCGCGGATCGTCCAGGCGCGGCAAGGGCTGCAACGTGGCAATCACTTCACGCCAGAACAAGCGCAACCGGACGAGGGTCGCCAGATCCGGCCGATAGTCTGCCACCGGGCGACGCGGCACCGCGCCCGGCACGCCGGTGACGACCGGCAGCGGCAGCAGCGGGTGCGCTTCTTGCTCGCAATGCGCCAACCAGCGCGCGAGTGCCCGACGCTGCAGCGCGGTCCAGTCGGCCGCCGGCCCCGGATCACGCTGCAACCCGGCCAACGCTGCGCGCGCCTGCGCACGCTTTCCGGCGCAGAGCGCGCGCACGACTTCGGCCCAGCGCGCGCTCACGCTGTCTTCGGTCGTGCCACCAACATCGAGCAGCGCCTGCATACGCGCGCGACGCCGCGCCGACGGCATGGCACGCATCAGCAACACCAGGCACTCGTCAACGGCGCGGCGGTGTAACCGCTCGCCGCTGCAGCCGGGCCAGCCACGTTCGCGCAGCGGAGCAATCCAGAACAGCAACTCATCGACAGCTTGACGGTAATATCGCCAGGCACCGACCGGCGCATCCCAGCGCGACTTGTCGTGGGAGCGCAGCAGCAGCTCGTGCGCGGCGATGTCCGGTCGGCCGTCCTCGAGCAGGGCGCGAACGAGCAGGTCGATCCGGTCGCGCTCCCGGCCAATGAGGCGGTAGAAGGTCCGGTCGTGACCGTGCCGCCGCGTCCACGCGATCAGCCGGCGTCGCAGACTCCGGCCGTGATCGCCATGGAGCAGGAAGGCGCGGTGGCCGCGCCGGGTCTCCAGCTGCGCGAGCGTGGCGAACACGCCGGCGGGATCATCAAGCGCGAGCTGGGCCTCGGCCAGCGCGAGCATCGCATCGATCCGGTCGCTCGCCAGCCGCGTGGCGCGCACGGCCTCGCGCAGGGCAGCGACCGGGCGTCCTGCGAGCTGTTCACAACGGGCGCGTGCACGCGCCACGTCGACCAGGCCCGGATACGAGCGCTCCAACTCGGCGAGCACCGCACGCGCGACGTCCACCGCACCGTCATCCGCGAGGCGCAGCGCCGCGTCGACCGCGCTGCGATGGCGGTGGACTGCCAGACCGAGGACCTCGGCCCGGTCCTCCAGCCCGCAGCGGCGGAAGAGATGCGCGCGCCACGCCGGCAACGGCGCCGCCGCTTCAGCGGCGACCGCGTCGAGTTCGAACTGCGCCGGCGGCTCGCCGCGCTCGGCGCGGGCGAACAGACGCAGGATCGTACAGCGCGCATCGCCCTCCGCCGCCGGCAACGGTTCGTGGTGCTCCCAACACATCAGGCTCGCCAACCACGCCCGTTCGGGTCCGTCAGCGACCGCGGAGAGAAGCGCGCGCGCGCCGGCGCGATCGCGGCGGTGGAACCACAGCATCGCTGCCAGATCGATCAGCCGCGCGTCGCGCACGGCCGGCGGCCACGATCCGGCCCGGTCCCGCGCAACCGTACGCATCGCCTCCACCGCACCGAGACGGCGACCGACGGCCCATTCTTCGGCCACAGCCGCACTCGTCGCCGCCGGAAATTCCCGACACAAGCGTTGTCCCCACCCGGGTCGGGCGGCGGCGCCCGCGGCGGCGACCGCCGCGATCAGACCCGGGCGCTCGCCGGGGTGCCGCTGTGCGCGGGCCACCAGGGCGCGAAAGGCGTCGTCGCGCAAGACCGGACCGTGCGCCGGATCGAACGCCAGGCCACGCAGCCGCGCTCCGCTCGCGAGGTCCGGCCGACGCAGGGCCACGCGGCAGAACAGCATCGCGGCGAGCTCGTCTGACGGGTCGTCTGGCAGCACATCGAGCAGCCCCAGCGTCTCCGGCCCGTCCCACGCGCTCACCTCCTCGACCAGACGTTCCAACCAACCGCTGCTGTCACGCAGCGCGGAATCGTTCCAGACGGCGAGCAGGCGTTCCCGGCGCGACGCGATCAACCGCTGGCGATGCGCGTCGGCGGCGGCAAGCACTGCGCGCAGCTCACGCACGACCGGATGCGCTGGCGCCAGCTCGGCGAGGTCACGCTCGCTCGCGCGCAACAGGCCGAGCTGTTGGCCATCTGCCGCCCAGCGGCCCTGCGCGGCGAGCGTCGCCGCAAGCCGATCGCGAACCGCGGGCGCATCCGGAGCGAGGCCACGTGCCCGCCACAGCCGCATCAGCGCCACGGCGAACCCGCTCGCCGGATCGGGCCCCGCGAGCACCTGGGACGGGGTCGCCGTTCCCGCGACCAGCGCCTGCGCGTCGGCCTGCAGGCCGGCGCGCTCCCGCTCCCGCCGGGTCGCGCGACGATGCGCGACCGTGGCGAGCGCGCCGATGGCCAGCACCACCAACGCCGCCGCCGCGCCGCGCAGAGCGATGGTCATCCACCGCCGTCGGCGGCGCGCCGCCACCGCCGTCGCCAGCGCCTGCTCCACCCGCACCCGAGCGGACGCAGGCAGCTGCGCGAGCAGGTCGCGGCCCAAGGCCAGATCGCCCGCAGCCACTGCACTCAGAGCGTAGCGCTCAGCGATCGCGTCGCGCCCGACGCACGCCTCGTCCCACTCCGGCCACAACGCGCAAGCGCGTTCGGACTGGTGCAGAGCCTCGAACAGCGCGGCCATCGCCCCGACCCCGGTTGCCCAGGCCGCAGCAGCGCGAGCCGCGGCGAACGCCTCGCGCGCCGCGCGTTCGTCATCGACGCTGCGCAACCATCGCCGCAGGCCGGCGATCAGTTCCTCGAGCCCACAGCGTTGCTCCGGGCGGCGGACCATGCAGCGTTGCTGGAGTTCGACCAGCCGCGCGGGGGCCGAGCCCGGAACCGGCGGATACGCGCAGGCGGCCGCGCGCACCAGCACGCCGGCCCGATCGCCGCCGGCGTACGGACTCGTTCCGGTCAACACGCGGTAGAGCACCCCGCCGACGAGGAACACATCGCTCGCAGCGCCGATCGCCGTGAGATCGCCAGTGGCCATCTCGGGCGCCAGGTAGGCCGGGGTGCCCGCGCAGGCATTGGCCCGCGTCAGCGGCGGAGCCGGCGAACCGGCTGCACCGGCGGCGGCGACCGCCAGGCCCCAGTCCATCAACAGCACCTCGCCGAAAGCGCCAACCATGATGTTCGCCGGTTTGACGTCGCGATGGACCACCCCGCGGGCGTGCGCCAGTGCCAGGGCCTCGCAGACCTTGATGAGGATCTCGACCGTCTCCGGCAAGCGTTCGCTCGACACCGGCCCGTTGCCGAGCCAGGTCGCCAGGGTCTGCCCGCGGACGATCTTGAGCGCGAGGTAGTCCTCGCCCGCATCGTGGACCGGAACCACGTTCGGATGCGCCACCCCGGCGGTCACCACCGCTTCGCTGCGGAAGGCGCGGGATCCGATGCTCCGCTGGTCGTCGCGCAGAAGCTTGAGCGCGACCTCGCGCCCCAGGCTGGCCTGTTCGGCCGCGAAGACCGCGCCCATGCCGCCACGACCGAGCAGACGTTGCAGAACATAGCGCGGCGCGGCCGGATGCTGCGCGCGCGCGGCCGCGCCGCCAGCCAGGCCCACCATGCCGGCGGCGCTCCGCGGTATCGCGGCCGTCACCGCGGCGTCGAGCTCGGTGGTGGCCGCGTCGCCCGTCATCGCGGTGAGCGTCTCGGCCCAGGCGAGATCGCCGCTGGGCGCCGGGCGCACGGTGCACTCCGGATCGACCTGCGTCGGGTCAGGCCAGGATGCGTCGACTGTGCTCGCTCCGGCCACCGTGCGCCTCCAAGCTCCAGCCTGCTTCCAGCAACCGCTGACTCAAGTCGTGACGCCTCCATCAGCAAGGGCGCTGCCCCCGCTGATAGAAGCCTCAAGTCATGACGGGACCCTCAGAGCTCCGGGAAAGGCTACCAAACCGATACCGGCCTTGCGCGCGTTAGCGCGCCGCCGAGGGGGCCAAGGGGGCCGGGCCGGCCCCCCACGGCCGACAGA
>JBEPXK010000160.1:0-8218 GCA_041641915.1 Planctomycetota bacterium | reverse complement strand
CGCCAGCGAAGCGGGCGAAGGGCGCCCGCGGCCGGGGGGGTACGCGCCGAAGGCGCGAGGGGGCAGCGCCCCCTCTGGTGGAAAGCTCAGACATGATCGCACGCTTCCTTTCGTTGCCGTTGTTGTTGCTCGCGTTGTGCGCGCCGTGCGCCGAGGACGACTTTCTCGCCGCTGCGCGTGGTCGTATCGAGCAGCATCGCAAGCAGGACGCGGTCATCCACCTGCGCGATCGCGATGGTGCACCGCTGGTCGGCGCGCGGGTCCGCGTGCGTCAGCGCGAGCACGCCTTCGCCTTCGGGACCCAGGTCAACGCCAACTACTGGGAGGAGTGCGGTGATGACCACCCCTATCGGCGGGCGATCGTCACCGGTGACTTCAACACCGCGGTGCTGGGTAACGGGCTCAAATGGACCGGATGGGAGCGCATGCGCCACCGCGCTCGCGCCGAGGTCGCCATCCGCTGGCTCGAGCACCAGGGCCTGCGGGTGCGTGGCCACACCATGGTCTGGGGCACCGACAACTGGGGGGTGGCGGCGGGTAAGGACATCCGCCGGCTGGTCGCGCGCGTCGACGAGAAGGCAAACACGGGCTATCGCTGGACCGGCGAGCCGCAGCCGGAGCTGGTGCGCGATCGTCTCCGCGGCCGCATCCACGAACTCGGCGGTTTCTTTCGCGGGCGGATCCGCGATTGGGACGTGCTCAACGAGCCGACGAGCGAGAACTGGTGGACCGCATTGCTCGATCCGGAGACGGACCCGCATCGTTCGCGGTTGATGGTCGAATGGTTCCAGGCGGCCCGGCGGGCCGCTGGGCCGGCCGCGCGGCTGGCGATCAACGACTTCCACATCCTCGTCGGTGATTTCCAACAGCACCGCGACGACTACGCGGCGATCATCCGCTTCCTGCGCGAGCAGCAGGCGCCGGTGGACGCGATCGGTTTCCAGGGGCATTTCTACCGGGCCGACCTGCGCCGCAGTCCGGAACAGCTCTACGCGGTGCTCGAGCGCTTCGCCACCTTCGGCCTGCCGATGTTCGTGAGCGAGTTCGATTGCTCGGGCAAAGGCTGGGGCGAGACCGTGGCCGCGACCGAAGCGGCCCAGGCGCAGTTCCTGCGCGAGTTGCTGATCACCTGCTTCAGCCATCCCCAGGTCGACGGCTTCGTTATCTGGGGCTATTGGGACGGCACCCACTGGCTCGACAACGCGCCGTTCTACCGCGAGGACTGGAGCACCAAGCCCAGCCTGGGCGTCTGGCGCGAGCTGGTGCGCGAGCAGTGGTGGACCGAGGCCGCCGGCACGACCGACGCGGAGGGCCGGTTCGCCTTCCGCGGCTTCAAGGGTCGCTACGAGATTGTGGTCGCCAATCCGGCGGAGGACGAGCCGCTGGTCGCGCCGATCATGCTCGGTGATACGCCGGTGGCGGTGCATCTGGCTGTGCGGTAGGGGTGGCGTCGGCTGGGCTCGCCGTCCGCTAGCGGGGCAGATGCTGTGGCGGGCAGCGAAGGGTGATTGCGGGGTGGGACCGGCCTTGCTGGCCGTTGATCGGGACCGGTTCGGCCGGGCCCGGGTTCCCGGCAGCGGCAGCGAACCCGACGGTGCGCACGAACGTGAAAGGCACCATGCACTGTTGTCACAGACGAATGGCACCTGCCCCATCAATGCGCCAGGCGCATCTCATGGGCCATCGATGCTGGACCGCCGCTGGTTCAGGCCAAGATGCCGCCACGGAAGGAGAGAGCGATGAGCGAACGCCTCTACAACTTCAGCGCCGGCCCCGCCACCCTCAATCAGGAGGTGCTCGAAGCCTCCGCCGCCGCCCTGCTCGACTACAAGGGCAAGGGGGTGGGCATCGCCGAGGTCTCGCATCGCGGGGCCGAGTTCAAGGAGGTGATCGCCGAGGCCGAGGAACGCTGCCGCAGGTTGATGCAGCTGCCCGACGACTACGCAGTGCTGTTCCTCCAGGGCGGCGCGACGCAGCAGTTCGACCTGATCCCGATGAACTTCCTCAAGACCAAGGCGCAGTACATCGTCTCGGGCCAGTGGGCCAAGAAGGCGGCCGCGGCGGGCAAGAACTACGGTGCCACCGAGGTCATCGCCGATTCTTCCGAGGTGAATTTCTCGGCTCTGCCGGGTGATTACGCCAACGCGATCGACGCGCAGGCCGACTTCCTGCATATCTGCTCGAACAACACCATCTTCGGCACGCGCTTCAGCGCCTTCCCGCAGCACCCCTGCCTGGTCGCCGACATGTCCTCGGAGATCATGGGCCGGCAGATCGACATCCGCGATTTCGGCATGGTCTACGCCGGGGCGCAGAAGAACCTCGGCCCCTCGGGCGTGGTGCTGGCGATCGTGCGCAAGGACCTGCTCGCTGCCAACAAGGACGGGCTCTCGCCGATTTTCGACTACGCGGTCCACGCCGAGAAGGGCAGCTGCCTCAACACGCCGCCGACCTTCGGCATCTACGTGCTGCTGGAGACTTTCCGGTGGCTCGAGCGCCAGGGCGGCATTGCGGCGATGGAACAGCGCAACGAAGAGAAGGCGGCTCTGCTCTATGCCGCCATCGATGGCTCCGACGGCTTCTATACCGGCACGGTCACCGACATCCCCAACCGCAGCCGGATGAACGTGACCTTCACCCTGCCCTCCGACGAGTTGACCGCGGCCTTCCTCGCCGAGGCCGCCGATCAGGGCCTGGTGGCGCTCAAGGGCTATCGCACCGTTGGCGGGGTGCGCGCCAGCATCTACAACGCCATGCCCCAGGCCGGCGTCGAGAAGCTGGTGGCGGTGATGCAGGACTTCGCCAAGCGCAACCGCTGAGCCCACGATCGTGTGGCTCTGGCTCTGGCCGAATGGGCCGTAGGGGCGAAGCCCCTGTGCAGTCAGTCGCCCTCGTCGCCGATCAGCGGCATGCGCTTGGTTTTCGCGTTCTCGCGTTCGCGCTGACGCTGGATCAGGCGTGCCTTGATGGTGCGCCGGCTGGGATGGGTGCCGATGAGGGCGAGCAGGGGCAGGGCGATCAGGCCGATGATCAGGCAGGCGGCGACGCCGACTACCGCGGTGCGGCCCACGCCCTGGATGCCGCGGTAGGCGTTGAGCATCAGGCTGCCGAAGCCGACGATGGTCGTCAGCGAGGTCATGAGGATCGGGTGGCCGACCTCGGTCACCGTGCGGATCACGCCCGAAGGTGAGCGTTCGTGATGCCGCATGGCGCTGCAGAAGTGGATGCCGTTGTCGATGCCGATGCCGATGATCAGCGGCAGCACCGCGATGTTCATCATGTCCCAGCTGTGACCGAAGAGCTGGAGCACGACCATCGCCACCGTCAGCCCCGCGAGCAGGCTGGTCACCGAGCGCGCGGCGTCGCGGATCGACTGGGTCATCATCAGCAGGACCGCGCCGGTGACGATGATCGCCAGGCCGGTGAGCCGGCGCAGGTCGCGGATCAGGCTGTCCTGCATGTAATGCACGATGCTGGGGAAGCCGGCGGAGCCGACCGTGGCGCCTTGGGGCGTGGTGAAGCTGCTGTCGCCCTGGCCATCGTAGCCGCCGAGCTGGAGGGCTTCGAAGATCTCGGGTTGGGTGTAGCGGATGCGGTAGGAGCGGAAGGCGAGGGGGTAGCGCAGCAGGATGCGCTGCTCGCCGCGGTCGATGACCGTGGCCGCGAGCGGTGCGAGCGGGGTTTCAAACAGTTCGCTGGGCAGGAAGGGCTGGCGTTCGTGCACCCGTCGGGCCATGTCGCGGACGTCTTCGATGAAGGGGCGGAACAACTCGCGTGCAGCGGGGTCCTGCTCGGCGTAGACCCGCTCGATGCCGGGCCAGTCGAAGGTCCGTGGCAGTTTGCGCGGGTCCTCCGGCGCGCGGCGCTCGAGCGCCAGCAGCTCGGCTTCCGGCGCCTGGAGCGCTGCGGCAGCGGCGATGGCGGCGGCCGGCGCGAGCGGGCCCGGGCCGATCAGGCCGGCGGGACGCAACGCGTCGGCGATCGTCCGCGCCGGAGCCTGACCGCTGCGCCGCAGGAACAACAGCAGGCGCTGGCCGTCGCGGTCGAGCGCCATGCGCTGCAGCACCGCCAGCTGACGGCTGGGTGCGGGCAGTTGGGCCAAGGCGTTGTGCCCGGGTAGAACGAAGGGACGTAGTGCGATACGGGTGCCGGCCGGAAGCGTGGCCTGGGGCATCTGCGCTCCCCGGCGTGGCAAAAGCCCGGTCAGGCCGTCAGGCACCCGTTCGCGGAACAGCAGGGGCCCGGCCGGGGTTTCGACCTCCATCCGCCCAAGGATCCGCACCGGCGGCCGCACCCGGCGGTCGCCTTCGCCGACCACGGTGCCGCTCTCGGCGTAGAAGGCGCGCAGCCGCGCGCGTTCCTCGGCGATCAGCGCGTCGAGCCCGGCGATACGCAGCACCGCTTCCGGGTTGCGCAGATCGCAGTCCTCGCTGAGGGTCAGCTCGATCGGTTCGTCGAGCGCGGCCACCCGCAGCGACATCTCCTTGGCTGCTTCGAGCACTGCCGGTTCGCTCTGCGCGGTGATCAGCAGGCTGTGCTGGCTGGTGCGCAGCTTGGATGCGCTGCCGAGTTCGACCACCTGGGCGAACACCGGGTCCTTCTCCGGCCGCAGTTTGTAGGGATCGCGTTCGTAGCGCATGATCGGGTCGCGCGTGAAGATGAACACCAGACAAGCGGCGAGCAGCAGCAGCAGGCCGACGCTCCACTTCACGGGGTTGCGCAGCAGCCGGTCGCCATACCCGCGCAGCAGATGCGAGGTGTGGGGGCGGCTCGCGCCCCAGAGCGTAAGGAAGGCGGGTACGGTGAGGAAGACCTGGAGCAGGATCACCAGCAGGCCGAGGCCGCAGACCACGCCGAGCTCGTGGAGCCCGCGGTAGTTGCTGAAGGTGAGCACCAGGAAGGTGCCGACGGTGGTCACCGCGCCGGCGACGATTCCCGGCCCGGTGCGCTCGCAGGCGTGGACGGCCGCCGCCGCCCGCCGGGCGCGCTCGCCCTCCTGCGGCCCGCAACGTTCTTCATTGAGCGCCCAGCCGAAGGCGTTGTGGATGTGGATCAGGAAGTCGACCCCCAGCCCGAGCAGGATCGCGGCGAAGGCGGTGACGATCATGCTCAGCGAACCGCCCATGGCCACGGCGGCGAGCCCGAGCGAGGCGACCACCGCCGGCGCGAGGCAGGCGAGGATCAGCAGCGCCAGGCGCAGGGTGCGGTAGGCGACGGCGAACAGCAGCAGGATGCCGACGAGGCTGGTCGACAGGGTGGTGACGCCGCTGCTGCGCGCGGTCTGGAAGTCGGCGTGGGCGACCATGTAGGTCCCAGCGGTGTGCACCGTGATCGGACGGCCGCGTTCGTCGATGCGCCCGGCGAAGCGCTCCTGGAGTCGCTGCATCCGGCCGACGATCTCGCGGGTGAAGTCGATGTCCTGCGCCGGACGGACGCACTGGAGGTTGAGCACGAGGTGGCGCCCGGAGGGGGTCTCGAGGTAGCCGCCGCGGTGGCGCAGACCCCCCTGGTCGGCGGTCAGCCGATCGTGGATCGGGCGGTAGAGGTGGCTCCACATTCCCAGCGGATCGTGGCGTCGGATGCGTTCGCCGAGGCGATTGACGTCGAGGTTGTTCGACGTCACGCTGGGATTGGCCAGCTTCTTGGCCACCCGCCGCGGCTCGAGAAAGCGGGCCATGGTCTCCAGCCCGTCGTCGTCGAGCAGCAGCCAGGCGCGCGCGGCGAGCAGGTCGACCACCGCGCGGCTGGTCTCCGGATCGGGGTGGCCCTGGATCTGGCTGACCATCTGCTCGGTCCGGCCGTCGGGGGTGGTCCAGGTCCAAGGCGTGGTGCCGGCCTCCGGGTCGCCCATCACCTCGGTCACGATATCGTCGACCACCGCCCGCATCGCCGCCTTGGTCGCTTCGGCGTCGCGGCGGGTCTCTTCGCTGGGGTCGCTGATCGACTCGATCGGCACCGGCGCGTTCTCTGGCGCCTCGACCATCACGAACAGCAGGTCGCTGGCGCCGAAGGCCTCGTGGCTGGTATGGAAGCGCTGGAGGGCCGGGGTGTCGTGCGGCAACAGCGCGGTGACCCGCGTCTCGATGTGCAGATCGAGCAGGTTGAGCGCCAGCAGGGCGCAACCGAGCCAGCCGATCGTCAGGGCGAGTCGGGGATGCCGGGCGGACCAGCGGGCGATCGGGGTTCCTGGGCAGAATCTGGGCACAGCAGGGGGGCAGCATAGATGCGGCGCGGCACGGTCCAAGCAGTGGCGGGCCGATCGGGGCCTGCGCGTGCGACGCTCCGCCTTGCTGGGTGGGTCTCGGGCTTGCGATCGCGGCGGCGGCGGGGGCGTCTGACGCACCCGCGTCATCGCAGGGCGCTCATCGGCTTGCCAGCCAGGGGGGCGGCGTAGGCTCGTCGGTTACCTGTCGTTGCCGACTGGATTTACATCCCAGCGGCCGCGTAGCCGGCCTCGGGGAGGAGATTGTCGATGAGAATCCCGCTGTGTCGAACCGTTCTCGCCTGTGCGTTGGTGGCCTGCGGCGCGGCCTCGGCACCGGCCGAAGATACCGACATGTCGCAGGACGCGCTGCGGATGGAGGAGCAGCTCGAGAGCTTCCTGGTCGGGCGCACCGGGGTCTACGAGCTCGATTTCGAGCCCCTGGCCATGGAGCGGGTGGTGATCGACAACCGGGTCGGGCACGATCAGGTCTATCACTACCTCGCCTTCCGCCTGCGCAACCGGACCAGCACCAGCGCCACCGCGCTGACCCCCTCGGCGACCGCCTTCGACGAGGTGATGAACACCATCCAGCGCGAGTATCAGGGTCTGCGCTACGACAAGGAGGCAGGTCTCAAGCTGATCGACGAGACCGCGCAGAACATTCGCGAGGAGCGCCTGCGGGTGATCGTCGAACGCGAGGACCTCGAGGTGAAGGCGCGGCGCATCGACCTCACCGTGCGTGCCTATGACGAGAACAAGACCTCCTTCCGCCTGTTCGACGAGTTCTACGACATCGAAGAGGAGGCCATCCGCGAGCAGATGCGCCAGGCGGGGCAGAACCCCGAGGGGCAGGACCTCAGCCCGTCGCAGAAGAACCGCTTCGACTTCACCGAGCTCGGCCAGACCGAGATCGGGACCTATTACGGCCATGTCCATGCCGCGATCGAGGAGCAGGAGGACCGCCATTTGTTCTCCGTCCACGAGATCCGCCGCATGCGGCTGCCGTCCTATCAGCCGGGCGTGCTCGATCCGCTGACCAACGAGCCGGTGGGCCAGATCCACGGCGTGCTGATCTTCGACCGGCTGCCGGTCGAGGGCGACTTCTTCACCGTCGAGGTCCAGGGGCTGAGCAACAAGCTGCGCTTCCAGGTCCCGCCGCATCCCGACGACCAGCTCGCCAACTACTTCGACACCCGCATCCTGCGGCGGACCTACGTGGTGCGCTACAGCCGTCGCGGCGACGAGTACTACCGCGATCTCGACGACTTCGAGCTGCAGAGCAAGGGCTGGCAGTGGCTGTCCTCGTTCCAGCGGCTGCGCAACCGGGCCAGCATCGCCTACAACAAGTACTTCCTCAACAACATCGGCACCACCAACGCCCAGGGCCACGTGGTGCCCGATCCGCAGGTCGAGGGCCACTTCTGGGAGTACCACCGCAAACAGCGCGAAGAGGTGCTGCCCAAGGCCCTACAGGAGAAGGAGGCCTCGCTGGTCAACCAGATGGAGGACCTTGAGGAGTTCTATACCGGGTTGATCGAGGCGCGTAAGCTGGAGATGCACAAGGCGGCGGTGGAACGGCGCTATCGCGCCCGCCGCGAAGCCTTGGAGGCGGAGCTGGCTCGGGTGCGCCGGGCCCAGAAGGCCTTGCCCGAGGTCCTGCCGTCACAGGACGAGCTGCTCAACCCCAATGCCCTGCGCAACATGCTCGAAGAGGGCGTCGATGACGGTGGCGGCGCGACCGACACCGGAGCCGGGGCCGGCGCTGACGATGACGACGACGCGGGCTGGGGGGCCGGTGGCCTGTGAAGACCCTCGATCCGGCCTTGGAGCCCCGGGCGGTCCTCGCCCCGCTCCGGGAGTCGGTCAGGCAGCTGGTGATTGTCAATACCACGATGTACCAAGGCGAATGGGACGACTTCGAAGAAGACATCCGCCGGCGCCAGGCCGGCAAGCCGTACGTGTTCCGCGTCGACCTCGAATCCCGCGAGGCCCTGGCCTGGGTCCAGGGGTTCC
>JBEPXK010000159.1:0-8219 GCA_041641915.1 Planctomycetota bacterium | reverse complement strand
AGCTTGATGATCGCGAGCGCCAGGGGCCAGATGCGGAACTGGTGATGACGAACCATGGGGTCCTCCGTGTGGGGGTGGGGTGCACCCCTGCGGGCCCCGACCCCACACGGAGGGCCTCATGGCGGCGCTGACACCACCCACATGGAATGACGAGGAGCCCCTCTTCTCTCGCCAAGGCGCCAAGGCGGCCAAGAGCGCCAAGACTCGGAACACGCTACGTTGGCGCTCGCTGCGCCGCTGCGAGATTCATCGCAGCGAAGGCGTACCGGCAGTAGGTGTGATTCCCTGCCGTTACTGCTCAGGCCAACCGGGCCTGAGTAGTAACCTCGTCGCTTTCTGCGGCAGGCATTCCTCGTGGGGCGTTGCGCGTACGCTCTCTGCGTTTCAGGATGTCTCGCACGCTGTGCCGAGCATTTCCGACGCCCCGGTTCCGGGTTCTTTGCGCGGGCCGGCTCCGATCGCGGGCCCCGGCTGCGATCAGAGTCGGCGTTCGAGGGCAGCGCGCTCTGCGGGGGTCCAGGTGAAATCGGCGATCGGCAGGAAGCGATCGCCGAGACCGCCGTGTTGCATGATTGCGAAGTAGGCCGGACGTCCGTCGAGCAGGATCACCACCAGTTGTTTGCGTCCGTCGACGCCGGGCTCGCCCCGACGCGCGCGGAGGCTGTCGGGGTCGAGCACGAGCTCGTCGATGATCTGCACCCGTTCGTTGATCACATCGTGGGTGGTGAACAGGGGGTCGGGAGCGTACGAACCTTTGGTTGGCAGCGCGACCCAGCCCGCTTCGCGCTCGTCGCTGGCCGGATGAATCCGTAGGTAGGCTTGACGCGGATTGCCGCACCCGGTGATGACCAGCACGGCGATGAATGCCGCGGCAACGACGGTCGGGCGCGCGTTCATCACAGACCGCAGGCCGCAAGCAGTTTGTCGATGCTGGTGATTCCCAGCGCGGTGACGCGATCGGCCCCGCCGTAGTAGATCTTCACCTCACCGTCGTCCTCGACCACCGCGCCGCAGGGGAAGCAGACCTGAGGCACCAGGCCCTGCATCTCGTAAGGTGCATCCGGAACCATGATCGGGTGCTCGGCCTTGCCGACGATGTGGGTGGGGTCGTTACGATCGAGCACCATCGCGCCGACGGTGTAGACCAGGGTCTTGGCCGCAGGCATCACGCAGTGGATGATGCACAGCCAACCCTTGTCGGTGAGCAGCGGCGGAGCGCCAGCGCCGATGCCGCCGGCAGCATGGTTCATGAAATCGGCCGGCCCGCAGACGCGCTCGGCCTTGCCCCAGAACAGCAGGTCGGGCGAGTATTTGACCCAGATGCCGCCGTTGCCGCCACCGTTGGAGCCCATGTTCGGCCGGTCGAGGACGCAGTACATGCCATCGATCTTGGCGGGGAAGAACACGGTGTTGCGGTGATCCGGCATGCCCTGGTAATCGACGAATTCCCAATCGCCGCCGTGATCGTCGCGCGAACGGAAGGTGGCGATCCGGCAGCCGAGGCTGCTGTGGCAGGCCAGGGTCATCAACAGCTCGCCGCTGTCCTGGATCCAGGTCAGGCGCGGGTCATAGACCACCGAGTCGGCGTAGCGCGCCCAGGTCTGGGTCTGCGGCAGTGCCATCGGTTCCGGTCGTGGAGTGAAATGGACGCCGTCAGCGCTGTCGAGCATCCAGATCGTTGTGCGCTGGTTGTAGTAATTGACCCGGGCCGCCATCAGGTAACCGCCGTTCGGCAGCTTCACCGCGCCGGAGTTGTAGGATCCCTCCACCGGGACGGGAAACTGATCCCGCGTAACGATCGGATTCTCGGGGTGGCGGGTGACGACGTCGAGGCCGGGCATGTACATCTCCTTTTCGGCAAACGTATAGGCAAGCGACCAGGCGACGCCACGGGCGATTCCGGGCGCGGTGGCGGCTGGCGGCGTTGCGGGATGGCTGTGGCCTGGGCAGATGGTTCGCGGTTTGCGGTGTGTGGGCCGGAGGGCGGAACTGGCATCGCGCAGCAATAGCCGGCCCTGGTGGGGCCACCGGGCCGACGCAGCGCAGCTGGGGTGGGCGTGAGCGCGCGCGGGGGTTGCAGCGGTTCTTGCCGTTCGAAGGTGCAGAACGAGCTCGGTGGGCCCCGTCGACCATCTGGCGCCGACGATGACTCGCCCGCCGGTGTCGGCGATCGTCGGGGCTCAGTCCCTTCCCGGCGCGTCTTCTGCTGTCGCTTCATCCGCGTCTTGTTCGATGATCCGCTTGCGCCAATGGCTCGGCGCCAGGCCCATATGACGGGAGAAGGCGCGGGAGAATTGGAAGGCGTCGGTGAAGCCGCATTGTTCGGCGATGTCGGCCATCGGCAGGTGGGGCTCGGCGGTGAGCAGGCGGCGAGCGGCGTTGATGCGGCGGCGGCGCACCCAGCGTTTGGGCGAGGTGTCGAGGTAGGCGCGGAACTGATGGGTGAGGTGCGATTCGGACAGACCGGCTTCGCGGGCGAGATCGCCGACGTGCAGCTCACGCCGGTCGAGGTGCTGCTCGATGAAACCGAGCACCTGCCATAGCCATTTGGGCATCGGGTCGGTGGCGATGGCGGCGAAGGCATTGGCGGTGAAGCCGTCGGCGAGGAACTGGCCGATGATGAGGTCGATCAGGCTGCGCACGCGCAGGCGGAAACGCGGGTTGGCGAAGCGCCGGGTCTGGTTGGCGCCAGCCGTACCGCGGCAGAGCTGGTTGATCGCGGTCGGCTGGCGCAACGCGACTGCCACCGGCAGGCCCAGGGTGGTGAGCGGATCGAAGGCGCCCGCGGTGACCACGCTGAAACGGGCGCTGAGCAGATGGGTACCGTTGCCGGCCGGTGCGTCGCGATCGACGAAGGGCGTTCCCGGCGGTAGCAGCAGTGCGTTGTGCGGAGCGAGTGCGAATTCGCGATCCGCGATGCTGGTGACCATGCCGCCGTCGAGCAGGTAGTAGAGCTCGTAGCTGCGCCGATAGCTGCGGTGGCGCTGCCAGCCCGGCGGCAGGCGCCAGGTTCCGTATCCCCGCGGCACGATCGCGCACTCGAGCCACCGGTCGAGAAACCAGGCCGGGATGGTGGTATGGGCGAGCTGCTGCGGCATCGCCCCATTGGACCGTGGGGCGGCGGTCCGACAAGCCGATCGCCCGGAGCCGGCCGCGCACCGGTGCTCAGAAGTCGTGGTCGTCGGGTTCGGACTCGGTCGGTTCCTGATCGGCGTCGTCGCCCTCCGATGGCGGCCGCTGGGCGTTGCGGTGTTCGGCGAAGGCGCGCAGTTGCCGCATGCGCCGCTGCCGCCGTAGCAGATCACGATTGCGCTCGACCAGTTCGCGTTGCTGCTGCAACGCGGCGTATGCGGGATCGTCGGCAAGCGCTTGTTCGACGGCAGCGAGGTAGGCGGCGTGGGCCGCCTGGCGCCGCTCGTCGGCGGCTTGCAGTTCCGGCGAGGTAGCGATGGTCGCCTCCCTCTGTTCCGCGAGGTCGAGCATCTTCTCGAAGCCGAAACGGCGACCGCGTTGGGTGCGGGTCTTGCGTTGGGCTTGTTCGATGCGTTCGCGCTCGCGCTCCAGCTTCTGGAGTTCGGGCAGGGCGTCGGCGGTGGCGAAGTAGTCCGCGATCGCCGCTTCGAGCTCGTCGTGGGCCGCGGCGACCGCCGGCTGGGCGTGGGCACGTTCGTGCAGCGTGGCGAGGCGCCGGTCGAGCTGCGCTTCGAGCAGCTGCAGCGAGTCGAGTTCGATCTCGCGCGGCGTCGGTTGTTCGTCGGTGGACTCGCCGGCGCTGATGGCCGGGGCGCAACACACGAGCGCGACAAGCAGGAAGGGGAACGAGCGCATGACAGGGCCTCCGGGCGATGGGCAAGGGGCAAGGGGTGGGGCCAGCCCCTGAAGACGTGCAGAGGGCGGCAAGCTGTCGAAGGCGATCTATTCGTCGGGTGCGGTGGTGGGGAGGATGCGGATGTCGTCGAGCAGGAAGGCAAGTGCTTCGCGGCCTGCGCCGATCAGCACCGCCTGGACCTGCGTCGGGTCGAGCGCGCCGTCGCCGCCGCGATGCTGCAGGCCCAGCGGTGCGCTCAGCGAACCGGCGATCCGTGTCCAGCGTTCGGCGGTGAGCGCCGCGGCTTCGCCCCCGGCGAGCAGCCAGACGTCGCCGTCGTGCTCGCGCACGCCGAGCACCCAGCGCGCGTCGGGGCTGGTATAGCGGTCGCAGCGCAGGTAGGCGCTGACGCTGCCCGCATCGCGGCCGGCCGGCAGTGACACCGGGATGGCGAGCGCGCCCCATCGTTCGGGCATGCGCGCGGTGCCCGCCTCGACTTCGATACTGCCCATACCGGTGATGGCGGTACGCCCGGCCCGCCAGCGCACCGCGGCCTCGGGCGGATAGGTGGACAGGTCGGGAACCGGACGGTCGCAGTCCACCGTCACCAGGGGCGGCGGCAGGCGGCGCAATCCCGCCGCTTCGATCAGCACCGTGGTTCCGGGGCCGAGGTCCATGCGTTCGCCGTTGGCATGGAGCTCGGCCGTGCCGGTTTCGACGCGGATCTCGCACCCGGGCCCGGTGGCGAACACGGTACAACGAGCGCGGTCCAGCCGCAGGGCCCCGGCCGGAATGGTCACCGCGAAAGCGCCGGTCGTACGTTCGCGGGCATCGACCACCAACGCGCCGCGTTCGAGGATCAGGTGCCCGGTCGGTTCGCTGGGGATGCGCAGGAAGCCGTCGCCGGTGATCCGGGCTCGGGTGCCGCCGGCGTAGTCGATGAATACGGCGCCGCCGGGTTCGGTGAGCAGGCGGTCGCCAGCGCGTAGCGGCTCGTCCGGTACCGCGTGGCTGACCTGTCCGTCACGCTGCAGCCGGACCATGCCGCTGGGTTCACGCAGCCGGACCGGGCCGCCAAAGGTCTGCGATAAGGTCACCGCCTTGTAGATCACGGCGGCAGCCGCGAGCAGCACCAGGACGATGAGCGCCCGCAGCCAGATCCGGGTGGCGCGGCGAGGAGTGGTATCGGTCATGCGGCCATGGTGCTCACCACACCGCCGAGGCAAGGTGGCCATGGATCGCGGTCGCCAGTTCCTCGCGTAGCACCAGCAGCGGTTCCGGCGTGGCGACATAGGTGATGCCGGGGACGTTCGTGAGCACCGGTAGCACGCGTGAGAGCTCCTGCGGACGGTGGCGTTCGAGTATCGGCCGGAGTGGCAGCTTCCTGCCGGGCTCGAGCAGCTGCTCGAGCAGGGTACAGGCCAGGGGGAAATCGACCTGACGCAGACGGCGCAGCCAGCGGACGTAATAGCACGCTTCGCGGATGAACTGCGCGCTGGCACCACAGGCCCGCAGCGGCAGGCGCCAGAGTCGGCTCGCTACCGTGGCGTGCGTCGGCGCTTCGACCCGGGCGTTGATCTGTACCACCACCAGGCTCGCGCGATGTGCGATGCGGTGGGTCTGGCTCACCGGGTCGCCGACCAGCGCGTCGAGCAGCAGCACCAGCGCCACCGGTGCCGCGGCCAGGCCCAGCCGCGATTCCAACGCCAGGGGATGCCCTGGCGGGAAGAGGAGGTGGGTCAGCAGCAGGGCCACGGCGAAGGTCACCAGCAGCAACAGCAGCGCGAGCAGCAGATTGGCCGCGGCGCTGCCGGCGTAGGCCCAGTGGGTGGCCCGGATGCGGTCGGCCAACCAGGCGCGAGCAGCTTCGTCGTGGCATCCGGGCATCGTATCAACGTGGCCGGTAAGCGACGCGAGGGAAGGGTCGTCCCGACTCGGGCCCACCGGGCATGAGGGGTTACCTGCCTGTTTCGCGCCCCATCGCGAGCGATGGGGCTGGCGCCAGAGGGGTTTGGGTGGATGGAATCGGCGCAGCCGATCCAGGGGGATCCCGACAAAGCCAGCGGGGTAGGTCCGTTCGCTTGCGAATGGACCGTAGGGGCGAGGCCCCTGAGTGGTTACGATCCACCATCCCCCGCTCGCCGGCCCTTCCCCATCGCTCGCGATGGGCCTCCAGGGCGGGCGAGCGATTCGGCCAGCTTTGCGAGCCGCCCGGCCATGGCTGTGCCACGCCCGGTGCTCATCATGCGGGTTATGGCTTTCATCGACTGGGCCGCATTGGCCAATCCTGTACTCGCTCATCCCGACTGGTCGTTCAAGGACGCTTGCGTCGTCCATCGCCAGGGGCTGTTCCACATCTTCACCTCGGCCTTCGATCAGGACCGGGCGACCGTGGTCCACCTGACCACCCCCGATTGGCGCGAGTACAGCGACTTCCACTTCCATCTCACCGGCGCCGAACTGGATGCGGTCGGCATGTGCTCGCCGAACATCCATGTGCACCAGGGCCGTTATTACCTCCATCTGAATACCTGGGGGCAGCCCGAGCCGGTCAACAACCAGCTCTACTACATGGTCAGCGACGATCTGGCCACGTGGTCGTCGCTGCGCCCGGTGGCCAGCGAGCTGACCGCGGGCAAGCGCTGTATCGACCTCGCCCTGGCCCACAGCGGTGATTTCTGGGTCGCGATGTGGAAGGAGGGCGGCACCGCGCGCGTGGCGGTGGCCGCCACGCTCGACGGCGCGTGGCGTTTCGTTGACGACGGTCGGGCGAACCTGCTGCGCGCCGATGGCCACGACGTCGCTGACGATGGGCTGACGCACGAGAACGTGCAGATGCTCCAGATCGACGGTCGCTGGTACCTCGTCTCCACCGACTACAATCCGCACGAGCCCTGGTTCTACGCCATGGACGGCGATCCTGCGGACCCCGCGAGCTGGGCCCGGTGGGTCGACGGCTACCGGCTGTTGGTGCCCAGCGAGCGCTTCAATGCGATGCCGCGCGGACTCGATTGTGTGCAGGCGAACGATTTCGTCCGCCCGCTCTACCCCAGCTGGGACGACCCGGACAAGGTCCACATCGTCGACGGTCTGAGCAACGCGCCGTTCATCGCCGACTGGCGCGAGCACGATGGCTACTTCTACCTGCTCTACGCCGGCAAGAACGAGGTCAAACGCAACGAATTCCGCGGCCGGTTGGCCGGCGGGATCAAGCGCGAGGGCTGGCCACGCGGCTGGAACCGTCTCGCCCTGGCCCGGTCGACCGATCTGCGCACCTGGAGCGTGCCGCCGGGCGACTGAGCGGCGGAGGCCCGGTCGGTCGCCGGGTCGTATGGTCGGTGCTCGCCGCGCGGTGCTGCTGCGTCGCGGCCGAGGGTTGCGCCACAGCTACGATGCAGGGGTTACGGCGTCTTTCCGGCGAAGGCGGCGCGTACCGCGTCGGCGTGCTCGCCGGCCTTGTCGAGATGCTGCGCGGCGGCGCGTTCGTCTTCGTTGAGGATGCAGAAGAACGCGGCGATGGCATGGTCGCCGGCGTTGTGCTTGCGTACCGCCGCGGTCGCCAGGTCCGCCTTGTCGCCGGCGCGCAGGTATTTCCATTTACGCTGCATCTGCACCCCCTTGGCGCCCATGGTCAGGGTGTTCGCGTCGTCGATCGCGGTGAGCCGGAGATTCTGCGGTCCGGGCAGCGGGCCCGAAGCCAGACGCTCGGCGAGCAATGTCTGGAGTTTCGACTCCCAGGCGGCCACGGTCGCCGGATCGACGGCATCGGCCTGCAGCTGCCCGGGCGCGGTCGCCGCGGCGCCGCCGGGTTCGTCTGCCTCGGCCGTGCGCGGTGTGGCCGGTTCGCCGACCGTCCCCGGCTGGAGGGCGTCGGCGGGCGGCGGGGTGGTCACGGCTCGCCGGGCCACGGCGAAGAAGGCGTCGATCCCCATCGGTTCGTCGTGCAGCGATGCGAGGGTGTACAGTGGCCGGTCGGGCTGGACCTCGCCGCCGGCGTAGACGCAGTGGACCATGCCCTGGAAGGTGCGGGCGTGCACGCCGCGCGGTTGGGTCTTGCCGGGCTGGATGCGGATGCAGAACTCGCGCGTGCTCATGTCCGGCCCCATGATCCACAGGAAGCCGCCGCCGGTGTAGCCGCCGCTGACCGGCGGCGGATCCATGCTCAGGGGCAGCCCGGCGGCGGAGGCGCCGACGAGATAACAGCGGCCATAGGCATCGGCGGTGATGTCGCCGCCTTTGACCCGCACCGCGCTGGCGCGGCCGGAGCTGAGCCGGGAGCAGAATTCCTGCGCCTTGAGGTAACCGCCGGTGGCGGGATCGAGTCGGGCCACCACCGTCTTGTGCTCGGCCCTGCTGTTCATGAAGGAATGGTAGCGGTCGCCGCCGGCCATGCCGACCTTGGCGTTGATGT
>JBEPXK010000158.1:0-8241 GCA_041641915.1 Planctomycetota bacterium | reverse complement strand
ACGCAGCGCAAGCGCAGCCCCGCAGCGAAGCGAGGAGCAAGCGCAGCTGGGGTGCGCCGAAGGCGCGAGGGGGCAGCGCCCCCTCTGATAGAAGCCTCATGGAATGACGAACAGCCTGAAAAAACCCGGGCCGCAAGCGCGGCCCGGGTGATGATGTGTCGCCGATAAGCCGGGTTCTGTCGAGGACGGCCATTTCTCTGGGCCCGACCGTTGCCAGTCGGGCTCGTGCGCCCCGTTGCGGGTCGATGGTGCGGGCCGCACCTCGCCGCGGTCGGGCTTGCTCCGGGTGGGGTTTACACTGCCGGCGGCCTCGCGGCCCCCGCGGTGGGCTCTTACCCCGCCTTTTCACCCTTACCCGGCGGACGGACCGCCGGGCGGTATGTTTTCTGTTGCACTTTCCCTGCCCGATCATCACGGACGGCTGGATTTACCAGTCACCCTGCCCTGCGGAGCCCGGACTTTCCTCCCCCGCCGACGCACGCAGGCGCCGATGGGAGCGACCGTCTGGCGACCTCCGCAGGTTATGCCCACGCTGGCGATGGCCAAGCCCGTGCTTGCCGCGGGCGCAAACCGAGCGTCGAATGCAGCCATGGCAACCGACCCGGGAATCCTGCTCGGCATCGACTTTGGCCACCGCCATCTCGGCGTGGCGCTCAGCGACGGGCTGGGCATCAGCACCGAACCGGTCGGCTTCATCGCCCGCCAGAGCGACGAACAGGCCGCGGCGGTGGTGGCGCAGCTCGCGGCCCACCACCGCGCGGTGGCGATCGTGCTCGGTCTGCCACTCAACGCCGACGGCAGCGAAGGCAAGGCGGTACGGCTGGTCCGGGCCTTCGGCCACCTGCTCGCCCGGCACACGCAGCTGCCGCTGTGCTACGCCGACGAACGCTACTCCAGCGAGGAGGCGCAGGAGGCGCTTCGCGCAGCCGGCGAGACCGATCCCCCGCCGGGGCGGGTCGATGCCAAGGCCGCGGCGATCATCCTCCGGCGTCATCTCGACGCCGAGGACCGCCACCCGGATACCACCGATCCGGGCCGCGCGCAGTGATCATCGATGCGGCCAAGGTGGGCCTCCGCCCACAACCCAAGGGTTGAGCATAGGGCTCCGGCCCACCTCTCTGCTCTTACATCAGGGGACTTCGTCCAGCGCGGCACCTACGCCAAACGGAAGTCTTCGCCGAGGTAGGCGCGGCGCACCTCCGGGTTCTCCACGATATCCGCCGGCGTGCCGCTGGCGATGATGCTGCCGGCCTCCATCACATAGAGGCGATCGACCATCGCCAGGATCGCTTCGGCGTTGTGGTCGGTGATCAGCACGCTGATGCCACGTTGCTTGAGTTCGCCGCTGATCTGGCGGATGCCGGAGCGGCTCTTGGGGTCGACGCCGGCGAAGGGTTCGTCGAAGAACATCAGCTTGGGGTCGGTGACCAGGGCGCGGGTGATCTCCAACCGACGCTTCTCACCGCCGGACAGGCTCCCCGCCCGGCTCGCGCGCAGATGCGTCAACTGCAACTGTTCGAGCAGGCGCTCGCAGATCGCCCTGCGTTCGCGACGCGGGTAGTGTTCCTCGACGACCATCTTGATGTTGTCGGCCACCGACAGGCTGGCGAAGATGGTCGGCTCCTGGGCGAGATAGCCCATGCCCAGCCGCGCGCGGCGGTACATGGGCATGTGGGTCACGTCGCGATCGCAGAAGGTGATGCTGCCCGACTCGGGGCGTAGCAGCCCGACGACCATGCGGAAGGTGGTGGTCTTGCCGGCGCCGTTGGCGCCGAGCAGCCCGACAACCTCGCCGGCCGCCACTTCGAGCTCGACACCGTTGACTACCTGGCGACGTCCGAAGCGCTTCGACAAGCCTCGTACGCGGAACAAGCTCATTGTGGAAAAACCGGCTGAAACAGACGTGCAATGGCATCAAGCGCAGATGAAGCGCAACCTGCAGGCAACATGAAGATGCCTATCTTACTGCTATCACCTCTGTTACATGTTGATTGTGGAATACTGCTGTTTCCACAGCTCTGGGTCGGTCGCTTTCGCGGACCGCTGACACCTGGAGCGCCAATGTGGAAAACCTGCGGGAAACGCGGACTTGCCCACGAGCGCAGGCCGCCTAGCCCGGGTCCTTCGGGGCGGTCCGCCGTGGCGCAAAGGCGCCGGTGGTTCTCGCCAGACTGCGCCGCAGCCGACCGGAACACGGCAGAGCCACGCGCGGACCAGCCGACCGGCCGCGGCGTGGAGAAGGCGGTGCGATGGGCAGGAGCAGCAGGAATCCCGAACGGGATGCGGGCTGACGCCGCCATCAATGGACGACCTTGATCCGGCTGAGCGGCAGCACCACCCACAGCACCTCGCCGCGGAGATTGAGCTCCGGGACCCAACCCCAGTTGCGCCCGTCCCAGGACAAGGGGCTGTTGTCGCCGAGCAACAGGTAGCCGTTGTCGGGCGCGCGCAACGCGCGCTCCGGGCTGTCGCCCAGCGGCTCGAGCCAGTCGAGGTGGCGGCTGTGCGGCCGGCCCTTGGCTGCGGGGTCATGACGTTCCAGCTCGGCGAGCAGCTGGGCGCGCAAGGCGGGGTCGAGGAGCTGGCTCACCAGCTGCCGGCGCATGTGGAGCAGCTCGTGCAACAGGGCCTCTTCACCGGCCTTCAGCGCCATGAGCCATGCGTCGGTCTGATCGGAGAGGAAGCCGTTGCGGCAGTAATGGACGTCGCGGTGGAGCGCGCATTCGCGCAGCCGCACCGTGCCGGTGCCGGCGAGTAGGACCTCGCTGCGGCTGAGCTGCGGGTCGCGATCCTCGAGCCGGATCGGCTCGACCGGTTCGAAGCGTTCGCCGTCGCGGTAGACCAGGGCCCGACCGTCGAGGTTGGCCAGGCCCCAGCTGTGTCCGCGCACCGCCTCGTCGCCGGCCGCGACCTGATCGCCGTCGATGTGCAACGACCAGCCCGACGTGGACAGGTGCAGCCGCAACTCCTGCGCGGTGGCGTAGTGCCTTTCGCGCGCACGCTCGCGCAGGACCAGCTCCAGGGTGCCATCCATTTCCGTCGGCAACACGGTGCAGCGGATGTCGCCAACGTACTCGTCCATGCTGTCGTTGAGGTACTTGCCGTGGCTCTGCGAATCGAGGTCTTCGGTCGTCAGGCGCCACAGGTGCCAGTCCTCGAGTCGCCAGATGTTACCGGTGGCGCCCTCGACGGTGAACTCGGGCTCGACCATCGAGGCTTCGACCACCTGGCTGCGGCGCAGCAGCTCGGCCTGCGCCGCGACCGCCCGGCCCCGATCGCCGGTCGCGCGGCTGCGCTGGACCAGGGCGTCGGTGCGTGCGCTGCGCCGCAGCACCCGCACCTCGCCACGCTTGACGTAGAGGTTGCGCAGCGGCTGGAGCAGGGCGATGGCGCTGTCGTCCTCGGCGAACTCCAGCACCAGGTGGCCGGCGTCGGCGATCTCGACCCGCGCGTCGCCCTCGCTGTACCAGGGCTTGTAGCCCGGTTGGGCCCCGTGGCGGTAGATCTCCTGCCACAACGCCGACTGCACGGTGACCGGCTTCTGCGCCACATCCCAGGCCTCACCATCGCGAACGAAGATGTCACCGTAGGCGATGTGGAACTCGTCCTCGGGCAGGACCACGCAGCGCTTGACGAAGTTGCGGTGCAGCCGTGGATTGAAGGGGAACCCGCCCTCGGGGCCGGCGCGGCCGCCCCAGGCGCGCACCGGCTGGCCCGGACCGGGGACCTCGGGCCAGGGGAACTGGAACACGGTCACGTCGTAGCGGTCGGGACCGGTGAAGCGGAACAGGAGCTTGTCCACGACCACGTGGTCGGCCTCGAGGAAGGAGGGATCGCCGAAGAGCATCGGCTCCATCGAGGCGCTGGGGATGCGGTAGGCCTCGAGCGCGAAATGGCGGATGGCCATCGCCACGATGAAGGCGAAGATCCAGTTCTCGCAGAAGGTGTTGACCTTGTGCCGCCACTGCGGCTCGTGGCGCGCTTCCCAGCTCGTCGGCCCGGCCTCCGGCGCCTGATCCGCGTCTGTGCCCGATCGCTTGGGGTTCATCGCCGCAAGCGTGGGGGGCAGCCGTTGCGAGGCAAGTCGCGGCCGCTGGGGCGAGCGTGCCCGAGGGGCCCACCCCGCCGCGTGGCGTCGCTGGCTCTTGCCCCGTCCGACACCGCCGGTACGCCTTGTGGTCTGCATCCAGCAGGGTGGAACATATGCGCCGCCCGGACAGGCAGCTTCAAGGCGGGATGACGCAGGCGTACCAGCGCTACGTCAAGGAATCCCGATGCAGAAGACGCCTGGCCGCGGCAAGCATGGGTTACAGGAATGCGGAGGCAGACCACTTTTGTGCACCGCCGCACGGAACGTCTGCGGCGCGAAGGAGAGCCCCATGGAGTTCATCGAACAGCTCAAGGACCTCGGTGTGGTCGCGGTGATCCGCGCCAGCGGCGTCGACCACGCAACGGAGATCTGCCGCGCGCTCGCCGCCGGCGGCGTGCGCGGGCTGGAGCTGACCTATTCGACCCCCGACTGCTGCGAAGCGATCAAGCGGATGGCCGACGAGATGGGCGAGAGCTCGGTGATCGGTGTGGGCACGGTACGGACCGTCGAACAGCTCGAAGCCGCCCACACGGCCGGCGCCAGCTTCGCGGTCTCGCCGCACTTCGACCCCGACATCGTCGCCGCGGCGCTCGAGCTCAAGATCCCGATGCTGCCGGGCGCGATCACCCCGACCGAGGTCGTCCAGGTCTGGCAGAGCGGCGCCGCCGGCGTCAAGGTGTTCCCCGGCAGCCTGGTCGGCCCAGGCTATCTCAAGGCGCTGCGCGGCCCCCTGCCCGACATCCCGCTGATGCCCACCGGCGGCGTCTCGGTCGGGAACATGGCCGAGTGGTTCGCCGCCGGCGCCGTGGCCGTGGGCATGGGCGGCAACCTCGCCAAGGGCTCGGCCGCCGACATCGAAGCCGCGGCCCGCGCCGTGACGGAGGAACTGGCGCGCATCCGCGCCGGCTGAAGCGATGAGCGATGCCGTCGCGCAGCTGCGCGCCCGGGTGCGCCCCGACATCCGCGCCATGCGCGGCTACGTGCCCGGCGAGCAGCGCAACCGTGCCGTCAAACTCAACACCAACGAGAGCCCTTGGGGTCCGGCCCCGGGGGTCCATCGCGCGCTGGCCGAACTCGACGCCGATGCCTTGCGTCAGTATCCCGATCCGGCCTGTACCGCCCTGCGCGCAGCGGCGGGCCGGCGCTACGGGCTGGACCCGGCCTCGATCCTGGTCGGCAACGGCAGCGACGACTGCCTGACCATCATCTACCGTAGCCTGCTGCGGCCCGGCGATCGCGTCGCGGTGCCGCACCCGACCTACGGCCTCTACGATCAGCTGGCCGCGATCCAGGGCGCAGATCTGGTCCACCTGCCTTGGGCCAACGGCTGGGCCCTGCCCGATCTCTCCGCCACCGACGCGCGGCTGGTGCTGCTGGCCAACCCCAACAATCCCTCGGGCACCGTGGTCCCGCGCGCGCAGCTGTGCGCGCTGGCCCGATCGCTCGATGGCATCCTGGTGGTCGACGAAGCCTACATCGACTTCGCCGACGAGCCGGCGGGCATGTTGCCGTTGCTCGCCGAGCTGCCGAACCTGATCGTGCTGCGCACCTTCTCCAAGAGCTTCGGCCTCGCCGCCGCCCGCCTCGGGCTGCTGTTCGCACACCCGGCCCTGGTCTGCGAATTCGCCAAGGTCAAGGACAGCTACAACGTGGGCGTCGCCCCGCAGGCGATGGGGCTGGCCGCGCTCGCCGACCCCGAGCACCACGCGGCGACCGTGGAGCGGATCCGCACCGGACGCCGCGAACTCGAGCGCTTCTGCGCCGAGCGCGCTTGGGAACTGCCGCCGACCCAGGCCAACTTCGTGCTCTGCCGCCTCGGCGCGCAGGCCGGCGCGACCATGCGGGCCCTGCGCGAGCGCGATATCCTGGTGCGGTGGTTCGACACCCCCGAGCTGCGCTCGTACCTGCGTATCAGCGTAGGCACGCCGGAACAGCAGGCGGCGCTGTTCGCCGCACTCGCGGACTGCGGGCCATGAGCGCCCCGCCCGACCGCCCCGGCTGCGCCGGTCCGCTGGTGGTGTTGGGCTCAACCGGCAGCATCGGCCGCAACGCGCTGGCGGTCGCCGCCGAGCTGGGTGTCCCGGTGCACGCCATCAGCGCCCACTCCTCGCACGAACTGCTGGCCGAGCAGGCCCGGATCCACCGGCCGCGCCGGGTGGTCATCGGCGATGCCGACCGCGCCACGGCCCTGCGCGCGGCGCTCGGCGACCTGCCGGTGGAGGTCTGTGTCGGCGAGCAGGCCCTGCGCGACATCGCCGCCGACCCGACCGCGCCGATGGTGCTCACCGCCATCGTCGGCGCCGCCGGCCTGCCGGCGACCATGGCCGCGGTCGAGGCCGGCAAGCGCGTGTGCATCGCCAACAAGGAACCGTTGGTGATGGCCGGCGCGCTGATCACCCGCGCCGCGCGCGCCAGCGGCGCCGAGCTGCTGCCGGTGGACAGCGAGCACTCAGCGATCTTCCAGTGCCTCGACGGGCACACCACCGCCGAGGTCGATCGCCTGATCCTCACCGGCTCGGGCGGACCGTTCCGCACCCGCGACGATCTGAGCCGCGTCCAGGCGCACGAGGCGCTCGACCATCCGACCTGGAACATGGGGCCGAAGATCACCATCGACTCGGCGACCCTGGCCAACAAGGCGCTGGAAGTGATCGAGGCCCGCTGGCTGTTCGACCTGCCGCTCGATCAGATCGAGGTCCTGATCCATCCCCAATCGATCGTGCATTCGATGGTGGCCTTCCGCGACGGCTCGGTCATGGCTCAGCTGGGCCTGCCGGACATGCGGGTGCCGATCCAATACGCCATGACCTGGCCCGAGCATCGGCCCGGACCGGTCGCCGCGCCCGACCTGGTCAGCGCCGGACCGCTGGCCTTCGAGCCGCCCGATCGCGAGCGCTTCCCCCTGCTCGATCTCGGTTACGCCGCCGCCCGTGAGGGCGGCATCGCGCCGGTGGTTTTCAACGCCGCCAACGAGGTCGCCGTCCAGGCCTTCCTCGACGGCCGCCTCGCCTTCACCGCCATTGCCGAGGTGATCGCCCAGGCGCTCGCGCTCGCACCGCGGATCGCCGAGCCGGATCTGGCCGCGGTACTCGCGGCCGACGCCGCGACCCGCGACGGCTGCGAGCTGCCGGTATGACCCGGCCGCGGATCCTGGTCGTCGGCAAGCGTACCACGCTCGAGCGCTGGGAAGAACGCTGCCTCGACCACCTCGAGGGCATCGGGATCATGGACCGCGCACACCTCGAGGCCGAGCACGCGCAGCACCACCGCAGCCTCGCCCGGGTCCACGAGCAGCTCGCCGCCTGCCAGGTCCACGAACGCCAGATCGACGTGCTCACCCGCGCCGACGCGCGTCAGGCCGACATCATCGTCACCGTCGGCGGCGATGGCACCGTGCTCGCCACTCATACCCACCTCAGCGACACGCCGATCATCGCGGTCAACTCCGATCCCAACCGCAGCGTCGGCCACTACACCCGCTGCCGCCCCGACGGGGTCTACGACCTGGTCCAGGCCTGGATCGCCGGGCGCGCCGAGCAGGAGCTGTGCCACCGCCTGCTGCTCGAGATCGTCGACGTCAGCACCGGCCAGCGACTCAACGGCCGCGGCGACAACGTGCTCAACGACTGCCTGTTCACCAACGAGAACCCGGCGGCGATGACCCGCTACATCCTCAGCACGCCAGCCGGTCGCGAGACCCAGTGGTCTTCGGGCGTATGGATCAGCACCGCCTCCGGCTCCACCGGCGCTATCGCCTCGGCCGGCGCGCTCCCAGTGGAAGCCGGCACCCGGGCCCTGCTGTACCTGGTGCGCGAGCCCTTCTTCGGCCACGGCGGCTTCGACAACCTCACCGGACGGCAACTGCCGCCGACCGGGCTGGAGCTCACCCCCACCATCCCCGGCCTGAGCTGCTACATCGACGGCGCCCATCTCCGCCGGAAGATCAAGCCCGGCACCTGCGTGCGCTTCTCGGCCGACGCGCCGCCGCTGCGGCTGCTCATCCCGGCCTGATCGGCGTCACAGCCCGCGGCGGGGCAGACGCAGGGCGAATTCGCTGCCCCCCGCGCCGCTGGTGACCAGTTCGAGATCGCCGCCCATCAGCCGCGCCAACCGGCGTGCGACGTGCAGGCCGAAACCGTGGCTGACCTGGC
>JBEPXK010000157.1:0-8249 GCA_041641915.1 Planctomycetota bacterium | reverse complement strand
GGCCATCCAGTACGCAGCGGTCAGGCTCACGCGCACCGGTCCCTCGTCCGCGCCGCGGTCGGGCTCATCTTCGGGGCTGCCCATCCGGAAGCTGCCCGGAGCGATGCGTCGGAAACGCATGGTGGCCGGACCGCGCCGCAGATCGATCCAGGGCCCGGCGGCGTCGCTGCCCCGTTCGATCACCAATGGTCCGGTGACGGGCGCCATCGCCGATGCCTTCTCCGGCTCGGTCGCTTCGGGCTCGGGGCCGGGGGCCGGGGGCGCCGACTCGCGCCCCGCCCCGGCCTCCTGTTGGACCGGCTCCGGCGTCGGATCGCTCGCCGCGGTCGGTGGTGCATCGCCGCCGATGGACCGCCACAGCGACCAGACCAGCACCACCGCCGCGAACGCGGCCAGGGCGATACTGACGCGGGGGCCGATCAGATGACTGCGCGCGGGCGGCCGCGGCGGACCGTGACCCGGCGCGGGGAGGCGCCCATCAGACTGCAGCCACATGTCCAGCGCGGCGAGCATGGTCGCGGGATCGCGGTAACGCTGCTCCGGATCCTTGGCCATCGCGGTGGTGATGATATGAGCGAGGGAGGGATTGGCGCGCGACCGCACCTGACGCAGGTCCGGCGGCGCATCGCTGGTGATCGCGGCGAGCACGGCCATGGTGTTCTCGCCCTTGAAGGGCCGTTGCCCGCTGACCAGCGTGAACAGCGTCGCCCCGAGGGCGTGGATGTCGCTGCGGATGTCGCAGGCCCCGCCGCGCACCTGTTCCGGGCTCATGTAGGCCGGCGTACCGATCATCGCGCCGTCGACGGTGATGTCGCTATGGCTGCCCTGCCGCGCCAGGCCGAGATCGCCGAGCTTGGCCTGGCCCTCGGCGGAGAGGAACACGTTGTGGGGTTTGATGTCGCGATGGATCAGCTTGGCCTTGTGCAGCGCCTGCAGCCCATCGGCGCATTGGCGGATCAGACGGACCGCGCGCTTCGGCCCCAGCGCCCCCTTCTTGTCGACCAGCGTGCCGAGATCGCCACCGGGGAGATATTCCTGGGCCATGTAGACGACGCCCTGCTCCTCGCCGAAGCCGTAGATGCTCACCACGTGCGGATGCGAGACCCGCGCCGCGGCGCGGGCCTCGCGGAGGAACCGCTTGGCGAAATCGCCGCGCCGCTGCAGGTGTGGCGCAAGCACCTTCAGCGCCACCGGCCGCTTGAGCTGGACATCCTCGGCGAGGTAGACGCTGGCCATCCCCCCTTCGCCGAGCAGGCTGACGATGCGGTACGGGCCGAGCACGCTGCCATTCTGCGGCCCGGGCTGGTGGCACGTGGTCCGCTCGGATCGCGCGTCGGTTGACGGGTCGTCGGCCATGCCCGGCCATGATGCGCCGGCGCGTTCGGGTGCCAAGCGGCGGACACGTCCGGCTTACTGCAGAGGGGGCGCTGCCCCCTCGCGCCTTCGGCGCGTACCCCTGCGCTTGACCGCCCCACCCCGGCGGCGACGGTGAAGCCCATGCGCGTGTTCATGGTCTGCCTCGCCCTGTTCATCGTTGGCACCGGCCCCGGTTGTCTCGCTCGCGGCGGACTGGCCGGTGAGCTCGAACACAATCTCGACGCCAGCGTGGCCCAGGTGCATCAGGCGGTACTCGCGGTGGTCCGTACCCGGGGCCTGGACCTGCAGACCGAGTCGGTCGATCACGCGGACAGCCTGATCAAGGCCCGTGGCGCCGACGACACGCCGATCACCTTCCACGCCGAACGCTTCACCGACAAGGCCAGCCGGCTAACGATCCAGATCGGCACCTTCGGCGACGATAACCGTAGTCGCGACCTGTTCGATGCGATCGCCGAACACCTGCCGCAGGGCGCGGCCGGGACCGCGAGCGCGGCGACCGATCCCTGAGCGCGTCTGCACGCAGCACCGCTTTTCCCGTCATCGGCCGGGGCTAGGCTCAGCGGATGGCCGAGGGCTCGATCCGGATCCGGGGCGCGAGCGTCCACAACCTGCGGCAGGTCGACGTCGATCTGCCCAAAGGGCGGATCGTCGCGGTGACCGGGGTCTCCGGCTCGGGCAAGTCGTCGCTGGCCTACGACACCCTGTTCGCCGAGGGCCAGCGGCGGTTCCTCGAAAGCCTTTCGCCCTCGGCGCGGCAATTCCTCCATCAACTCCCCAGACCGAAGATCAAACGCATCGACGGCCTGACGCCGACCCTGGCCATCGCTCAGAACCGGCTTGCGCCCAACCCGCGCGCCACCGTGGCCACGCTGACCGATATCTACGACCACCTGCGCCTGCTGTGGACCCACCTGGGGACCCCCTGGTGTCCGAGCTGCGGCATTCCGGTGCGTCGCGACACGGTGGAGACCATCGCCGAGTGGATCGGGCGCTACCCCGCCGGCACCCGTTTCAACGTGATGGCGACCTACGCGCGCAAGCATACCGGCGAGGTCCTACCGCTGCTCGAACAACTGCATAAACAAGGGTTCGTACGTGTGTTCTGGGGCGACCGCAACGTGGAGATCCGCGAACTGCTGCGCGACCCGCCCAGACGCAAGCGCACCGGGCGCGACATCGACGTGGTCGTCGATCGCCTGGTGGTTCGCAGGAACGGCACCCCGCGGTTGGCCGACGCGCTGGAAACCGCCAGTCGCATCGCCGCAGGCCGGGTCAAGCTGGCCGTGCTCAACGACAAGGACACCTGGCTGGTGAAGTCGTTCACCGCCGCGCTGGTCTGCACCGAATGCGGCCATGTCTGTGCGCCGCCAGGCCCGCGCCTGTTCAGTTTCAATGCGCCAGAGGGCGCCTGTCCGACCTGCAAGGGCCTCGGTTGGCACGAGGACTTCGCTCCCGACAAGCTGATCGGCGATCCGCTGTGCTTCGTCGCCGAAACCCTGCCCGCGCTCGCAACCCTGGTCGGGCTGCCGAGCGACGGTCTCGAGGAGCCGACCGGATCCTGGCCCTTCGAGCGCCGCTCGACGCGCTGGAACGAGGTGCCGCACCCATTGCTCGAACGCCTGATGGACGGCGACCCCGCCAGCGGCTTTCCGGGCGTGGTCGAACTCGCCCGGCGCCGGCGAGAGAAGACCCGCAGCAAGGCGGTGATCAAGCGCCTCGACGCCCTGCGCGGCGAACGCCCCTGTCCCGACTGCAACGGGGAACGGCTCAACCGTGACGCCGCGGCCGTGCGCGTGGCCGGGACCCGCCTGCCCGACTTGCTGGCGATGGATGTCGCCGATGCCCGCGGTTGGATCGACGGCCTCGCGCTGGGCGCGAGCGAACGCGAGAAGGTCGGCGAGGTGATCGACGAGATCGCCAGCCGGCTCGCCTTCCTCGATCGCATCCGGCTCGACTACCTCACCCTCGACCGCCCGGCGCATACGCTCTCCGGCGGCGAGACCCAGCGCGCGCGGCTGACCACCCAGCTCGGCAGCCGGCTCGAAGGGGTGACCTACATCCTCGACGAACCGACCACCGGGCTACACCAGGCCGACACCGGTCTGCTGGTCGACCTGCTGCGCGAGCTGGAGACCGGTGGCAACACGGTGGTGGTGGTCGAACACGACGAACAGGTGATGCGCGCCGCCGACCACCTGGTCGAACTCGGCCCCGGCGCGGGCAACGCCGGCGGCACGGTGGTCTGGTCGGGACCGCGCGACGAGCTCGACCACGCCGCCGGGCTGACCGCCGCCTTCCTCCGCGGCGAAAAACGGGTGACCCCCTACCGCATCCGCAAACCGGCCATCGACTTCATCGAGGTCCGCGAGGCCCGATTGCACAACCTCCAGCGGGTCCACGCGCGATTCCCGGTCGGCTGCATGAACGTGGTCACCGGGCTCTCGGGCGCAGGCAAGAGCACCCTGGTCAAGGATTGCCTGCTCGCTGGCATCGCCGCGCACCACCATCGCCGTGCGGTCCAGCCCGGCAGCGGTGCGGTGCTCGGCGCCGGCAAGGTCGACCGCGCGGTGATGATCGAGAACCGCAGCCTGGGCCGTGGTCCGCGTTCGACGCCCGTGACCTACATCAAGGCGATGGACGACATCCGCGCGCTCTATGCCGCGCTGCCAGAGGCCCGCCTGCGCGGTTTCAAGGCCGACCGCTTCAGCTTCAACAACAAGCGCGGCCAATGCCCCCAGTGCGAGGGCCAGGGCGTGACCCGGGTGGCGATGCACTTCATGCCCGATGTATTCGTGACCTGCGAACGCTGCCACGGCCTGCGCTACAACCCCGAGACCCTGGCGGTGAGCTACCGCAACCGCTCGATCGGCCAGGTGCTGCAGCTCTCGGTCGACGAGGCCCTCGGGCACTTTGTGGCCATCGATGCGATCTGCGCCAAGCTGCGCCATCTCAAAGACCTCGGGCTCGGCTACCTCCAGCTCGGCCAGGCCAGCCAGGATCTCTCCGGCGGCGAGGCCCAGCGCATCCGTCTGGCCGCCGAACTCGGTCGGCCGGCCTCGGCCCGCTGCCTCTACGTGATGGACGAACCGACATCCGGCCTGCACCCATTCGATGTCGACATCCTCTTGCGGGTGCTCAAACGGCTGGTCGAACGCGGCCACACCCTGGTGATCATCGAACACCAGCTCGACCTGATCGCCGCGGCCGACTGGGTCATCGATGTCGGCCCCGGCGCCGGCGCTGCCGGCGGACGGATCGTCGCCAGCGGCACCCCGGAGCAGGTCGCTGCCTGCGAGGGCACCCCCACTGGCGCCTACCTGCGCGAACATCTCGCCCGTACCGATTCCTGAGACCCGGGCCGTCCCGCCGGGCTGCGTTGCCTGACCGCCGCAGGACGCCATAGTGCAGCAACGACCACCGTCCGGCGCCATGGCTGTGTTTTGTCCGCCAGACGCCAGCCGATCGCGATCGCCACCAGCGCCGGCCTATACTCGCCGCCGCTACATCGACCGGAGAAAGGGAGTGCTGGGTGTGACCGACGGTGCCGAAGCCGAGATCATGACGCTGCCGGAGGTGGCCAACTACCTCCAGCTGGCCGAACGCACCGTTCTGCGCATGGCGCAGCGGGGCGAGATCCCGGCGGCCAAGATCGCCAGCCAGTGGCGCTTCATGCGCCATCTGGTCCAAGACTGGCTGGTGAGTCAGATGCAGGGCTGTTCCACCCACGATGCCCAGTTGGTGGCACCGCCGGTACTGCTGCCACTGAGCGAGGTGGTCAAACCGTCGCTGATGGTGTTCGATCTGGGTCCGGGGCCCAAGGAGCGGATCCTCCGCCGCCTGGTCGCCCCGCTGCTGGAATCGGGCCTCGCCCGCGATGCCAATCGCTTCCTCGCTGCGCTACTCGAGCGCGAACGGATGATGACCACTGCCATCGGTCACGGGGTGGCGATCCCGCACCCCCGTCGTCCGATGCCGGGCATGTTCACCGAACCAGCGGTGGTGCTGGGCATCTGCCCCGAGGGAACCGACTTCGACGCCATCGACGATCGACTCGTCCACGTGTTCTTCCTCATCTGCGCCACTCGCGAGGACATCCATCTCCAGCTGATGGCGAACATCTCGTGGTTCGTGCGTCATCCCGCGGCGATCACGGATCTGGGCACGGCGGCCAACGTCGACCGTGTCACCGAGATCGTCACCCGGCACTTCCCGGACTGAACGTCGGTTCGCGCCGACGAGCGGTCCACTGCGGTCCGTAGCTTCACCACCGACCCCGGGGCTCACGCCCCGGCGGGGAGGAGCGATGGATCACACCCCGGACACCCTGCGTGGCGCCACGCTGCTGATGCTCGCCCAGGTCCTGTTCTTCAGCGGCGTCGGCCTGCTGTTCTGGGCCGTGGCTCATCTGCTCGCCCCCGTCCTGCCCCACCCCACCACCAGGACCGCCGCCGGCGGTCAGGAAGGAATCCCCATGGATCTCGACGCCATGCTCAGCAGCAGCTGCGTCCACCACGCCCACAACGCCGGCGACCGGGCGCAGGTGCTCGAGCAGATCGCCGCGCTCGCGGCGAGCCATCCCAACCTCGCCGGGCTGGACGAAGCGCACATCCGCCGGGCCCTCGCTCAGCGCGAGGCTCTGGCCAGCACCGCCTGCGGCGGAGCTGTGGCCATCCCCCACTGCCGTCTGCCCGGCGCCAACGGCTTCGTCCTCGGTCTGTTCCGGCTGACCACGCCGATCGACTGGAGTGCGCCGGACGGCCAACCGGTGGATCTGGTCGTCTTCGTGCTCGGACCCGACGAAGGCACCCGCGACTACATCCAGCTGCTCTCTTCGCTGGCCCATATCCTGCGCAAAAACGACCTGCGCCCCGCCCTCGCCGCGACCACCACCGATGCCGACGCCCACGCGCTGTTCCGCGAACGGCTGCTCGTCCAGCTGGCCTCGGCCCACGACGACGCCCGCTGCCTGTTCCACATCGCAGTGCGCGATGAAGACGCCCACCAGCGCGTCCTCGAATGCCTCGCCGCGATTCCCGGCAGCAACCCGCTGGTCATCGATACGACCAGCGGGACCGCGGCCCTGACCCGCATGCCGCTGTTCGCTGATCTGTGGCAGGACAGCAGCAAGCGCTCGGTCCATCTGACCCTGGCGACGATCCCGCGTCGCCGCGCCAACGAACTGGTCCGGACGATCGAGGCGGTCGTCGGGCCGCTGGCAGGCAACGCCGAAGCCTGCGTCGCGGTCCAGGACCTCAGCTACTGCGCCGGCGCGCTGGACTGAGAGCAACACATGGACTACTCGCTCAGCCACCTGACCGCGGTCGTGACCCACGCCTTCCACTCCAGCGCATTGCTGCTCCTGGGAACCGCGACGATCATCGGTTATTACTGCGGTGGCCTGGCCCGCCGCATCACCCTGCCGTCAATCATCGGCTTCATGCTCCTCGGCGTCGTCCTCGGCCCGTCGGGTCTGGAGCTGTTCACCCCCGGCCCCGGCGGCAACCTCGAGCACTTCGGTTTCATCACCGAGATCGCGCTCGGCTTCGTCGCCTTCACCATCGGCTCGGAACTCAGCCTCGCCTCTCTGCGCCGCCTCGGCCGCGGCATCATGGTCATCATCCTTACCGAATCGCTCGTCGCCTTCGGCCTCGTCACGCTATCGGTCTACCTGCTCAGCGGCAGCCTGCCGCTGGCGCTGCTCTTCGGCGCGGTTGCGCCGGCCAGCGCACCGGCCGGCACCGTGGCCGTGATCCAGGAGTACCGCGCGCGCGGGCCGCTGACCAAAGCGCTCTACGCGGTCGTCGGCTTCGACGATGGCCTGGCCATCGTCATCTTCGGCTTCGCCGCCGCGCTGGCCCAATCGCTGCTGCTCGGCGAACTCGGACTCGGGGGCGAACGCTCGCTCTGGGCCACGCTGATCCCACCGCTGATCGAGATCATCGCCAGCATCGTCGTCGGCACGGTTATCGGCCTGGTGTTCTGTCAGATGGCGAAACGCCTGCGTGAACGACGCGACACCCTGATCCTCGTCTTCGGCACCGTGTTGCTCGCCTCGGGCCTGGCGCTGCAATGCCACCTGAGCCTGATCCTGACCAACATGGTCGTCGGCTTCGTAATGGTCAATACGCGTAGCGAAGCCACGACCCACCGCATCATCGCGCCGCTGCACGACGTCATGCCGCTGATGTTCGTGTTGTTCTTCTGCCTCGCCGGGGCGCATCTCGACCTGGGCAAGCTGCCCTGCCTCGGCGTGCTCGGACTGGCCTACATCCTCGCGCGCAGCGCCGGGTTGATGGGCGGTGCCTACGGCGGCGCGTTGATGGGCCGGATGCCGACCACCATCCGACGCTATCTCGGCCTGGGCATCCTCTCGCAAGCCGGCGTGGCCATCGGCCTGTCCTTGATCATCCAGCGCGACTTTGCCAGACTCGCTGCGCGTCCCGATGTCCAGGCCGCCACCGCCGAGGCGGGCCTGCACTGGCACGCGGGCACCATCGCCGGCGCGGTCATCACCACCATCACCGCGACCTGCATCGTGTTCGAGATCGTCGGCCCCATCACCACCAAGATCGCCCTGCGCAAGGCCGGCGAGATCCCCGACACCCCGGAGCGGAACCAACCATGAGCGAGACCGGCGCGGTGGTGGAAATTACCTGCCTGATCGAGGATCGCGATCCAGCGCCGGGTCTGGTCGCCGAACACGGGCTCGCGTTCCACCTGCGCACTCCCCATGCGAGTGTACTGTTCGACACCGGGGCCTCGCCGGCCTGCCTGGCCAACGCCGCGGCGCTGGGCCTCGATCTGCGCACGCTCGACGCCGTGGTCCTCAGCCACGGCCACTACGACCACGCCGGCGGCCTCGCGGCCGT
>JBEPXK010000156.1:0-8256 GCA_041641915.1 Planctomycetota bacterium | reverse complement strand
GGCGCGTACCCCCACGGCCTCGGTCGGGGTTCGCGGCCTCCGGCCGCGTTTTCTGCGGGCCTACGGCCCATTTTTGCAGAAAACCACCCCTCGGTCGGCCGGTCGCCCAGCCAAGCCTGGCCGGGCTCCACTCGCTGGCGGTTCCGAGGTTTGGAGCTCTGAGGGCCCCGTCACGCTTGAGGCCTCTATCAGAGGGGGCGCTGCCCTCTCGCGCGCTCACGCGCACCCCAGCTGCGCTTGCTCCTCGCTTCGCTGTTGGCGGTGGGGCGCGGCTTGATCGCCAGGGGGGCGGACGCAGGCTTCGCGACGAGGAGAGCGTGATGAAACATCTGGCCAAGGAGCTGTGGTTCAACGTCCCCGGACGGCGGGGATTCATCAACATCACCCGCGAGGTCGAAGAGTGCATTCGCGAGAGCGGCGTGACCGAGGGCCTGGTGTTGGTCAACGCGATGCACATCACCGCCTCGGTGTTCATCAACGACGATGAGGCCGGCCTCCACCACGACTACGACGTCTGGCTCGAGAAGCTGGCGCCGCACGCGCCGATCGATCAGTACCGCCACAACGGCGCCGAAGACAATGCCGACGCGCACATGAAACGGCAGGTGATGGGCCGCGAGGTGGTCTGTGCGATCACCGGGGGCGCGCTGCATTTCGGCCCCTGGGAGCAGATCTTCTACGGCGAGTTCGACGGCCGGCGCCGCAAGCGGGTGCTGGTCAAGATCATCGGCGAATGAGTCTGCGCGCGCATCGTTCGACAGGATCGCGGACATGAGCGTGTTCGAGGTGTTGATGCTGGTGTGCTTCGGCATCAGCTGGCCGATATCGATCGCCAAGTCGCTGCGCACCCGGGTGGTGGCGGGCAAGAGCCCCCTGTTCATGAGCATCCTCATCGTCGGCTACGCCTGCGGCATCGCCCACAAGGCGCTGCACAGCTGCGACTGGGTGATCGCGCTCTACGCCCTCAATCTGGTGCTGGTGGCCACCGACCTCGGTCTGTATTTTCGCTTCCTGCGCGCGCCGCCGCGCACGGCCGCTGGCTGAGGCCGCGCGTTCAGCCGTAGAGGTCGACTTGATGCACGCCGCCAGCGCGGCCCGTTGCGTCGAGGTAGACGCTCGAGCGGCGCATCAGGCCGGCGTCGTTGCCGGCGCCGTCGGCGATGGCGAAGGGGGTATCGACAGCGCTCAGCGCGATCGCGCCCAGCCCGGCCGCGGCCACCGGGGTGGTCGCCGCCTCGCCGGGGCGCCAGAGCACCAACCCCTCCCACACGGGATCACCGGCGTCGATCCAGCCATTGCCGTCGGCATCGTGCCGCGCGAGTTCGGCGAAACCGTTGCCCGTGCGCGGTCCGAACAGTTCCGCCCCATCGTCGATCGCGCCGTTGCCGTCGTGGTCGAAGGCGAGGAAGGCGGCGCCGAGGGTCGGCGCGGCGATGTGCTCGTCGCTGCCGTCGTCGTCGAGGTCGAAGGCGTGGCGCGCGTCGCCGGCGAAGTGCACGCCGCGGCCGTCGAGGTCGACGATCAACGGGTCGATCGGCACCGCGTCGCCGGCGCGGATGCTGGTCTGCTCCTGCGTGACGGCGAAGCGCTCCATGCGCATGGTGAAGGAGAAGGCGATGTCGCGTCCGTCGGCGGTCTGCACGCTGCCTGCGATCGCGTGTTCGAGCAGTTCGTAGTCGAGCGTGGTCCGGCTATGGTCGTAGGCGAAGCCCCAGCCGGCCTGGGGTGGTTGTTCCGCCGTCGCGCTTTTCGCGGCCGGGGCAGCCGGCTCTGAGCGCGGCGTTGGCGCGTTGCCGCGGAAGACGCGCATGCCGAACACGCGCTCGAGGATGGCGAGCATCTCCTCCTGTTCCGGGGTGTAGCTGATCAGCGGCTCCGGGCCGCTGTCCGCCGAGGGCGCCGGCCTCGCGTGCAGGCGATCGCGTTGTATCGCGTCGAGCAGGCCGGCGAACGGGTCCGGGGTCCGGCGGGTCGGCTCCGCCGTGGGGGCGGGGGCCGCGTTCTGCTCCGGTGGGCGCTGCCCGACCCAGGCCGCGACCCGACTGTGCTCGGTCACCTGTCGGATGGCGGTGTGCCGGCTGCCCGCGAGGAGACTGCTGCCGCTGATGATCATTCCCGCCCCCTCCCCTGGCACCGAGCCCGTCTCCAGTGTCGGCGAGCAGGCCCGGGGCTTGAGCGCGAGCGCGCGGGGGCTCAGGCGATGCGCATACCCGGCTGGGCGCCGCTGTCGGGCGCGAGCAGCCACAGGTCCTTACCGCCGGGACCGGCGGCGAGGATCATGCCCTCGCTCAGGCCGAACTTCATCTTGCGCGCCGCGAGGTTGGCGACGCAGACCACCAGTCGGTCGACGAGCTGCTCGGGGGCATAGGCGCGCTTGATTCCGGCGAACACGCTGCGTCGGCCGAGCGGGCCGAGGTCGAGCTCCAGCCGCAGTAGCTTGTCGGCGCCGTCGACGTGCTCGGCCGCGGCGACCCGGGCCACGCGCAGGTCGACCGCGGCGAAGGTGTCGAAAGCGATCTCCGGCGCGAGCGCTTCGGCCGGATCCGTGGCCGGCGCCACAGGCGCGTCGGCGCCGCGGGCGGCGGCGGCCTCGTCGGCGGCCTTGCGCGTGTCCGTGATCATCGCCTCGATCCGTTTGGGATCGACGCGCTTGAGCAGGTGCTTGAACGCGCCGACCGGTGAGCCGGCGAGCGGCACCGTGGCGTCGCTCCAGGCGGTGATCGGCGCGGCGAGCAGCTCGCCGGTGGCGCGGCTCATCTCGGGCAGTACCGGGGTGAGGTAGACCATCAGCTGGCGGAACAGGTTGAGCGCGACGGTGCAGACGTCCTGCAGCCGCTGCGCCTGCGTCGGGTCCTTGCGCAGGGCCCAGGGCGCGGCGGATTCGACGTACTCGTTGGCCGCGTCGGCCAGCGCCATCACCCGGCGGCAGACCTGGGCGTATTCGCAGCGTTCGTAGTGTGCGGCGATCTCCTCGCCCGCGGCGGCGGCGGCGGCGAACAGGCCTCCGTCGTCGGGGTACGACGCGCTCAGTCCGGTGTCGGCGACGAAACGCGCGGTGCGCGAGGCGAGGTTGACCAGCTTGCCGACCAGATCGGAGTTCACCTTGGCCGCGAACTCCTCGAGGTTCATGTCGATGTCGTCGGTACGCGCGCCGAGCTTCGATGCGTAGTAGTACCGCAGGTAGGTCGGGTCGAGGTGGTCGAGGTAGGTGCGCGCGTTGACGAAGGTGCCCTTGGTCTTGGACATCTTCTCGCCGTTGACGGTGAGGAAGCCGTGGATCTGCACCCGGTCCGGGGTGCGCAACCCCGCGACGTGGAGCATCGCCGGCCAGAACAGGGTGTGGAAATACGTGATGTCCTTGCCGATGAAGTGATGGATCTCGGTGCCGTCGTCGCGCCACCAGGCGTCGAAGTCCTCGTTGTGGGCGGCACACCATTCGTGGGTGGCGGCCATGTAGCCGATCGGGGCATCGAACCAGACGTACCAGTAGTTGCCGGGGGCGTCGGGGATCTCGAAGCCGAAGTACGGCGCCGGACGCGAGATGTCCCAATCGCGTAGCGGCTGCGAGAGGAAATGGCCCTTGAGGTAATTGACGACCTCGTCCTGGAGATGGCCGGCCGCGACCCAGCGTTCGAGCCAGTCGTGCAACTGCTCGATCTCCACGAACAGGTGGCGCGCGGTGCGCAGCTCGGGCGTGGCGCCGGAGAGCTTCGAACGCGGATCGACCAGATCCGCTGGCGAGTAGGTCGCGCCGCACTTGTCGCAAGAATCGCCGTACTGGTCGGACGCACCGCACTTGGGACAGCTGCCGGTGACGAAGCGGTCGGCGAGGAAGGTCCCGGCCTGGGGGTCGTAGAGCTGCTCGATCTCACGCTCGGCCACCATCCCGCCCTTGCGCAGCGCCTGCCACACTCTGGCGCAGAGCTCGCGATTGGCGGCCGAATCGGTCGAGCCGTAGTGGTCGAAAGCGATCTGGAACTCGGCGAAATCGCGCTGGTGCGCCGCGCTCATGTCGGCGATCAGCTCCGTTTCGCTGCGGCCCTCTTGACGTGCGCGGATCATGATCGCGGTGCCGTGGGTGTCGTCGGCGCACATGTAGATGCAGCGATGACCGCGCAGACGCTGGAAACGGGCCCAGATATCGGTCTGGAGGTACTCGACCAGATGGCCGATATGGATGTGCCCGTTGGCATACGGCAGGGCACTGGTGACCAGGATGCGGCGTTCGCTCATTGCGGCTCCGAGGGGTGCGATCCGGCGAGGCAGAGCCCGCGGCGCGCGGTGTCGTTCGCGGCCGGGCGCTGCGCGGCGCCGGTCCGGTTGCGATCCTGGAAGCCAGCCGGGGCGAGGCAAGCCGCCACCGTCACGGCGCTGGCGCCCCGGTGGCGATCGCTGGCACGCCGTTTGCCCCGCTCCGCCGCTGCGCCGGGCCCGCTGCGGGGCCGTGGCGTTTTGCAGCGGGGGATGTGGTGCCCGGCGACGACGCGAGCGGTGAGAAGACCGAAGAGGCGACGCCCAAGAAGCGCGAGGAGGCGCGCAAAGAGGGCCAGGTCGCCTATTCGACCGAGGTCAACACCATCGGCCTGCTGCTGGTCGGCTGCTCGCTGCTGCTGGTGTTCGGTCCGCAGCTGTACCAGGCGCTGGTCGGGATCATCCGTCGCACGCTGACCGACCTGTTACACCTCGAAATGCGCGACCCCGAGGTCCTGCGCGCGCTCGCGTTCATGTGCAGCAAGCCGCTGGGGCTGACCTTCGCCGTGATCGGCCTGCTGTTCATCACCGGGCTGGTGCTCAGTCTGGCCCAGGTCGGGATCCGCTTCACCACCAAGCCGCTGGTGCCCAAGCTCTCGCGCATCGATCCACTCCAGGGGCTCAAGCGCATTTTCGGCCTGCGCGGGATGATGCGCACGGTGTTCGCGGTGATCAAACTGGCGCTGGTGGTCGCCGTCGCCTGGGCGGTGCTGACCGAGGCGATCCGCAGTCGTCTGTTCTTCAACTTCGCGGTCGAACAGCGGCTCGACGACACCATGGGGCTGCTCATCGGTCTGGCCTTCAAGTTGATCGGGGTGCTCGCGTTGATCGCGATGGCCGACTTCCTCTACCAGCGGTTCCAGCACAACAAGGAGCTGCGGATGTCGAAGCAGGAGGTCAAGGAGGAGCTCAAGCAGTCTGACGGTGACCCGCTGATCAAGTCGAAGATCCGCCAGGTCCAGCGCCAGATGGCCCAGAACCGGATGATGCAGGAGGTCCCCTCGGCCGACGTGGTCATCACCAACCCGACCCACGTCGCGGTGGCGCTGCGCTACGACAGCGAGCACATGGACGCCCCGGTGGTGGTGGCCAAGGGCTACGATCGCATCGCCGAGCGCATCAAGCAGCTCGCGGCCGACCACGCGGTGGTGCAGGTCGAGAACGTCGCGCTGGCCCGGGCCCTGGCGCGCGAGGTCGAGGTCGGTCGCAGCATCCCGGTGAGCTTCTTCGAGGAGGTGGCCGAGGTGCTCGGTTACGTCTACCGTTTGAACCGCGCGGCGATGTGAGCGCCGCGCGGCGCCGGCGTGGAAGGTCCGCCGGCGGGTACGGGCTGCGAGCGGATCACCGCAGAAAACGCAGGGTCCGTGGACATCGCAGGCCAGCGCGAGCTGCCCCCGGCATGCTCCTCGCTGCTTGACGTTCCGGCTCGACCGTCTAACAGGAGGTGCCCCATCGCGGCGCAGCCGACGGCGATCCGTACCGGATCGGGGCTGTCGGCAGTCCTCCGCGTCGTGTCAGCGCGCCCCCGTCGCGGGCCGGACAAGGAGTGTCCATGCAGCCGATCGCCGTCGCCGATGCCGCCCGTGCCGCCGCCACCGTCGTGGCCGGGGCCACCACCACCGCCAAGAACGCGGCGCTCGCGCGCATGGCGGAGCTGCTCGACGAGCGTCGCGCGGACATCGTCGCCGCCAACGCCGCCGACCGCGCTGCGGCCGAGGAGCGCGGCATCGAACAGAACCTGCTCGACCGCCTCAGCTTCGATTCGGCCAAGATCGATTCGCGTATCGCCAGCCTCGCGACCATCGCCGGCCTGCCCGATCCGGTCGGCAGCGCGCTCGCCGCCTGGCGCTGCGCCAACGGTATGGACGCGGCGCGCATCCGGGTGCCGCTGGGCGTGATCCTGATGGTGTTCGAGGCCCGGCCGCACGTGACGGTCAACGCCGGCGCCTTCTGCCTCAAGGCCGGCAACGCCTGCATCCTCCGCGGCGGTTCCGAGGCCCGCCGCTGCAACGCCCTGCTCGGCGAGCTGTGGGCCGAAGCGCTCGCGGCGGCCGATCTGCCGCGCGAGGCGATCCAGGTCGTCTCCGGCAGCCACGCCGAGGTCGGCGAGCTGCTCCAGCTCGACAGCCACATCGACCTGGTCATCCCGCGCGGTGGTCCGGGGCTGATCAAGGCGGTCGCGGAGCAGAGCCGGATCCCGGTGATCAAGCACTTCAACGGCGTCTGCCACGTCTACCTCGACAGCGGCATCGACCTCGATCGGGGCCTGGATATCGCGCTCGACGGCAAGTGCCTCATGCCCCAGGTCTGCAACGCGACCGAATCGGTGCTGGTGCATCGCGACCACGCGCCGCAGCTCGCACGGATCGTCGCCGCCTTCCGCGACAACGGCGTCACCGTGCGCGGCTGCCCCGCGGTCTGCGCCGCGGCGAGCGATGCCGAGCCGGCGAGCGAGGAGGACTGGGCGACCGAGTATCTCAATCTGACCGTCTCGCTGCGGGTGGTCGACGACCTCGACGCCGCGGCGGCGCACATCAACACCTACGGCTCGCACCACACCGACAGCATCGTCACCGATTCCGAGTCGCGCGCGCGGCGCTTCACCCAGGTGGTCGATTCCTCGGTGGTGCTGACCAACGCCTCGACCATGTACTGCGACGGCGCGAGCCTGGGCATGGGCGCGGAGATCGGGATCTCCACCGACCGGCTGCACGCCCGCGGTCCGATGGGCCTGGCCGACCTGACCACCACCAAGTACGTCATCCGGGGCGACCACCACGTGATGGGGCCGGCCCGCTGCACCGGGGAGGGAACGTGAAGCGCGATCTCGACGGCATCATCGGCGAATTCAAACGCGGCCTGGAGCGGGTCGGCGGCGGGGAGTTCGAGCGGCGTATCGGCGCCGAGCTGAAGTTTCCCCTGGTCGCCGCAGATGGTTCCGCGGCGCCGCGCGCGGCGGTCGACGCGCTGTGGACCTTCCTCATCGAGACCTGCGGCTGGAGCGGCGAGACCGATCCGGGCACCGGCCGGCTGGTCGGCGCGCACCTGCCCGGCCCGCGCAACGAGACCGTGGCCTCCTGCGAGACCGGCTACTGCAAGACCGAGTTCTCGCTCGCCCACGCCGGCGACCTCGCCGAGCTGGGCACGATCCTCGATCGGGTGCGCGCCGACGTGTTGCGCTTCGCTGACCAGGAGGGGGTCCGCTTCCTCGCCTATGGCATCCACCCGGTGACCCCGCCCGGCCGTGACCTGTTGATGAAGAAGGAGCGGGCCGGCTTCTGGGATCGCGCCCTGCCGTCGAACGCCGTCATCCCGCCGGAGCGCGGCGACGACGTGCACCTGTTCACCGTCAACGCTGGCAGCCACGTCCACGTCGCGGTGCGCCCCGACGAGGCGGTGCCACTGGTCAACGCGCTCAACGGTCTGACCGGGGCGCAGATCGCGCTCATGGGCCACAGCCCGGTCTGGCGCGGCGCGGCCGATCCCGAGCACCTGGCGATCAGCGAGGTGCTGTGGGACTGGTGGCCGCGCGCCGCCGGTCGCTGCGGCGTGCCCGCGCGCCCCTTCGCCGACGTCGACGACTACGTGCGCGCGATCACCGGCCTGGTGCCGATCTACGCCAAGCGCCCCGATGGGCCGGTGATCCTCACCGACCACGCCAGCTTCCTCGACTACTTCACCGCCGAGCGCGCCGTCGGGCGCACGATCGACGGCGCCGAGGTGGCGATCGAACCCGACGAGGCCGACCTCGCGCTGCACAACTCCTGCTACTGGTATGACGCGCGGATCTCGCGTTACTACACGGTGGAGAACCGCGCCTGTGACCAGCAGCCGGTCGACGCCCTGCTCGCGCCCGCGGCGCTGACCCTCGGCCTGGCCGAGAACCTCGCCGGGGCGAGCGAGTTGGTCGCGCGCTACAGCTGGGAGGACCTGCGTGCGAGTCGCATGGCCGCGATCCGCGATGGCCTGCGCGCGCGGGTCGGCGAGATCGCCCTCGGCGACCTC
>JBEPXK010000155.1:0-8276 GCA_041641915.1 Planctomycetota bacterium | reverse complement strand
ACCAGCGGCAGCGCGACCAATCGCCAGGGGTCGACCTCCAGCGCCGCGAGTCGATCCCGGGCGGCCACGGTGGCCACGAACAGCAGGACCGCGTTGCAGCCCAAAGCGATGGTGGTGAATCCCTCGCATTTGCGTTCCACCCACCCCGGCCAACGCCATCGCACGAACTGGGCCAGGGTCAGCGGCGCGAGGAGCATGCCAGCGAGGAACGCCGCCTGCGCGACCATGGCAGCGATGTCCGCCCCGCGCGTCGCCACGCCGGTCAGCCGCCCGGCCACGCCGAGCAGCGGCGGGACGGTGAACGGCGCCAGCGCCGATGTGATCAGGATCAGCGCCAGCGCCAACGCCACATTGCCGCGCTGCACATCGGTAAACGCGCCCGAGGTCATCCCCGCCGGCATCGCCGCGAGCAGGTACAACCCCGGCGCCCATTCGGGAATCAGCCACCAGGCGAACAGGAATACCGGCAAGGGCAGCACCAGCAGCTTGAGCACGGCGAGCACCAGGACCCGCGGCCAGGTCGCCAGCTCGCGTCCGATGCGCACGAACGAGACCTTGAGGCAGGTGAAGAACAACACACAGGCCAGGAGCACCGGCATCGCTTGACGGCCGCCGGGCAACGGCCACGGGTAGACGGCGCCGCAGAGCAGCGCCACCCAGGCGGTGATCCAGAAGTGCCGACCGAGCAGAGCGGAGGGAAATGCCATCCACCGCCATCATGGAGCGCTGGGCGAAATTGCCACCCATCCGACCGCACCCATCCGCTTGCCCCGCTTTGGGTGGTGAAACCTGCGCGAAGGGCACTAGGCTGCGCCTCACGGGGGCGCAGATGACTCGACCTTTACGTGTTGCGGCGCTGAGCGTTTCGGCCGGTGACGGCCACATGCGGGCGGCCGAATCGCTGGCGGCGATCGCCGCCGAACAGGATCGGCCGATCGAGATCCATCATCTCGACGTGATGGAGCTGGTCGGCAGCTTCTTCAAGAAAGCCTACGCCGACGGCTACATCCGCCTGGTCGACAAGCATCCACAGCTCTGGGCCTACTTCTACCGCCGCACCGATTGCGCCAACTGGGACAGCACCCTCAACCGCTTCATCCAGGGCGTGGAGCGCTTCAACGCCCGCAAGCTCAAGACCTGGCTGCGGCGGCTCGATCCCGACCACGTGGTCTGCACCCATTTCCTTCCGGCCCAGTTCCTGTCCAAGATGCTCGACAAGGGCAGCTGGAACAAACCGGTGTGGGTGGTGATCACCGATTTCGACTGCCACGGCCTGTGGTTGATGCCGCACATGACCGGCTACTTCACCGCCAACGCCGAGGTCGGCTGGCGCCTGCGCCTGCGCGGCTTGCGCGCCGAGCGGCTCGAGATCAGCGGCATCCCGATCATGCCCCAGTTCGCCCGCAGCTACGACCGCACCGAATGCGCCCGCGCCATCGGGCTCGACCCGCAGCGCACCACCCTGCTGATGATGGCCGGCGGCGCCGGGCTCGCGGGACTGGACGTCCTCGCCGCACGCCTGCTCGACCTGCCAGGCGACTTCCAGATCATTGCATTGGCCGGGCGCAACGCCGCGATGCTCACCAAGCTCAAGCAGCTCGAGGAACGGGCCACGGGCCGTCTGGTCGCCCACGGCTTCACCACCACGATCGAGCGGCTGATGGCCTGCAGCGACCTGGCGATCACCAAGCCCGGCGGGCTGACCACCTCGGAATGCCTGGCCATGGGCCTGCCGATGGTGGTGACCTCGCCGATCCCGGGCCAAGAGGAACGCAACGCCGACCACCTGCTGGAGAACGGCTGCGCGGTCAAAGCCTACGACGACGCCACCCTGGCCTACAAGGTCCACACCCTGCTCGGCGATCCGCCGCGACTGGCCCGCATGCGCGATCGCGCCGCCGCGCTCGGCCGCCCAGGAGCCGCCCGGCGCATCATCGAAGTCCTGCTCGAACAGGGCACCACCAGCACTCCCGCCCGCTGAGCGCCGGCTTCAGGCCGGTAGGCGGGAACGCAGCTGTGCGAACAGCTCGGGCGCATCCGCGGGCGCGAGCGGGCGCTGCTGATAGGGATCGGCATCGTCATCGAAGCAGAGCTCGTAGGGCTCGCCGTCGAGCCGCTCCCCCGTACGAAACTATCGTAGCCGGCGGCGGCGAGAACGTCGGTCAGGCAGGTCCGATCCGTGCACAGCTGGCAATCGGGCCGGTCGTGACCGCAGTTATGCGGTACGCCGTTGCGATGCGGCAGACACCCGGAGAACAGCATGCCCCGGTACGGACTGCAGACCGGCGCGGTCGAGGTCGCGCGCGGCAGCACCAGCGATTCCCGCGCGAAGGCGTCGAGGTGCGGGGTGTGGACCGGATCGCCACCACCACGCAGACACCCGGCGAAATCGCTCGTTGACCACAGCCCCAGAGATTGGGCCCGGAACTGATCTGGAAACACCATCACCAGATTGCAGGGCCGCCGATCTGCCTCAGCCCCCTGCCCATCGTGAGCCCGCATCCCATCCTCCTGGTGGTCGTCGTCTCCACCGTGCCGACGACCTGACGCGCGCCGGCCACCCCAGCATCGTCGCTCCGCACGCGCCACCATGACGCGTTTGCGCACCGCGCCTGATCGTATCACGACGCGGCCCCCTGGTTCCAGCCAGGCCTGCGGCCCATTCCGACCACATACCCCCCGACCGAGGCCGTGGGGCAGAAACGACATCGCGCAGCGATAGCCGGCCCCGATGGCGCCACCGGCCCAACGCAGCGCAAGCGCAGCCCCGCAGCGAAGCGAGGAGCAAGCGCAGCTGAGACGCGCGTGAGCGCGCGAGGGGGCAGCGCCCCCTCTGAAGGAAGCCTCAAACGTCCTCAGAGCTCCAAACCTCGGAACTGCCAGCGAGTGGAGCCCAGCCAGGCTTGGCTGGGCGACCGGCCGACCGAGGGGTGGTTTTCTGCGAAAATGGGCCGCAGGCCCGCAGAAAACGCGGCCGGAGGCCGCGAACCCCGACCGAGGCCGGGGGGTATGCGCCGAAGGCGCGAGGGGGCAGCGCCCCCTCTGATAGAAGCCTCAGACGTGAATCTCCAACCCAAAGCCCCTATACTGAGCGCATGGACAATCAACGCATCGCAGATTTGATCGACGAGATCGGCGATCTCGAGGACCTGCGCGGCGGCAACAGCTTCCGCGTCCGCTCCTACCACCAGGCGGCCCAGGCGGTGCGCAACGCCAGCGAATCCCTGTCGGCCAAGGTCCGCGATGGCGAGGACCTCTCACGCATGCGCAACATCGGCAGCAGCATCGCCGAAAAGATCGCCGCGATCGCTCAGACCGGTAACTGCCCCAAGCTCGAACAGTTGCGCTCCGAACAGCCCGAGGCCATCACCCGCCTGCTCGCCATCCCCGGCCTCGGCGCCAAACGGGTGCGCCAGCTGCATCGCCAGCTCGATGTCTCCACCTTCGAAGCTTTGCGTCGGGCCTGCGAGGAGCACCGCGTACGCGAGCTCGACGGCTGGGGCGCCAGGAGCGAAGCCAAACTGCTGCGCGCGATCGATCTCGCCAGTCAAGCCAGCGGGCGGATGCTGCGCGATCGCGCCGAGGCCCAGGTCGCGGCCATCGAAGCCGCTATCGCCGGCTGCGAAACGATCGAACGCTGGACGGTCGCCGGCAGCTACCGCCGACGCAAGCCCACCTGCGGTGACCTCGACGTGCTGATCCAATGCCGCGATCGCGAAGCAGTGGCCGACCTGCTGGTCGACGAACTCGAGATCGCCGACGTCATCGGCCGCGGGAAGGAGAAGCTCAGCGTGCGGCTGGTCGACGGACCGCAGGTCGACGTGCGCTTCGTCGAGGCGGGGGCCTACGGCGCAGCCGAGATGTACTTCACCGGCAACAAAGACCACAACGTTGCGCTACGCCGGCGAGCCAACGCGCAACACCGTAAGCTCAGCGAATACGGCCTGTTCAGCGGCGAGGATCGCATCGCCAGCGCAGATGAGCCCGCCGTGTACGCCGCGCTGCACCTCGACTGGGTCCCCCCCGAGTTGCGCGAAGGCCGTGGCGAAGTGGAAGCCGCGGCGGCGGGGGAGCTGCCGCAGCTGCTCGCGCTCGACCAGGTCCGCGGCGACCTGCAATCGCACAGCACCGCGAGCGACGGCGCCGACAGCATCGAGGACATGGCCGCCGCCGCGCGCGATCGCGGCTATCGTTTTTTCGCGATCACCGATCACTCGCAATCACAGACCCAGGCCGGTGGCCTCGACGACGAGCAGGCCCGACGCCACGCCGATCGCCTGCGGCAGGTCGACGACGAACTCGACGATCTGTGGCTGCTCGCGGGTATCGAGGTCGACATCCGCAAAGACGGCAGCCTCGATCTCGAAGACGCCACCCTCGCACGCTTTGACTGGGTGGTGGCCAGCGTACACGATCATTTCGCACTGAGCGAAACGGACCAGACCGAACGCCTGGTGCGCGCCTTCTCTTCCGGGCTGGTCGACTGCTGGGGCCACCCCACCGGGCGGATGTTCGGCAAACGACAGGGCATCGCATTCGATCACGAGCAGGTGTTCGACGCCTGCGCCCGCCACCGGGTCTGCGTCGAGATCAACGCCCAACCGATGCGGCTCGATCTGCCCGACGAATTCTGCGGCGCCGTTTGCGAGGCCGGTGCGCTGTTCTCGCTCGGCACCGACGCCCACAGCACCTCTTCGCTCGGCTTCATGCGTTACGCCGTGGATGCGGCGCGACGCGGCTGGTTGACGCGCGAACACGTGATCAACACCCGCACGCCGAAACAATTGCGCAAACACCTGGCCTCCCGCCGCCGGTGACCCGCACGCACGCACGCGACCAGCCGCGTTCGTGCGCAGGCCGACGACGAGTGCCCTCGCCGTCGGCCTGCAGACGCATCGCAAACGGATAGCGCGGTCAACCGGAGAAGCTGGTCTCCCAGTGGCCGTGCACGTTGCAGAACTCACGCACCGTGGCCGAGGCCGGAACGTCGGGGAAGATGGCCTTGGGATCCTGGCCCGGCTTGAGGTGGACCCGCTGAACCGCATCGTCGGTGAGGACCTCGACCCACTCGATGAAGTGCTCCTCTTCCATCGGGTGCGGCGTCGAGCCGACCTGGACCTGCAGCTTGCCGTCGACAACGCTGCACTCGGGCACGTGCTTCTCGGCACCCTTGTCTTCGGTCTTGGTCGTCTGCAGCTTCATGTTCTCGCCGCAGCAGACCAGGGCTTCGGACCCGCCGTGCAGGACCTCGACGATATTGCCACAGATGTCGCACTTGTAGATCTGGGCCGGCTTGGTGGCAGTCATTGGATGGATCTCCTCTCGAGTGGTGACCAGGATGGTCGTTGGTACTGTGTGGTGGATGATGCCCAGGCGCTGGACCGGTTCCAGATCAGACCTGGGCGCCGAAGTGCCGCACCATACCCCGGGGGCCGGGCCACGCGATCGCAGTGCCATCCAGGCATGCCACAACGTACTGTCATGCCACAACTTGCGAAGTTGTCGCGCGTGCGCTACCGGCAAACAGGCGTGTATGCGCTCAGGCGCCCCGGGCGTCGTCGTCGCTCTCGGGCGCCGCACGGGGCCCCGACCCCTTCTGCCGTGTACGTCGCGCCTGCTCGCCACGCGCATCCTCGGCCTGCTCCTCGGCCACCACGCCGCGCTGGGCCCCGACCGCCGATTCGTGTTCGTTGTCCCCGGCGGCGTCGCGCTTGCGTTCGTCGAGCGAACGCACTCCCTGAGCGCGACCGTAGACGATCAACACGTCGCCGGCGTGGATGCAGGTATCCGGTTGCGGGGCGCCGAGGAAGGTGCCCTCGCCGCGTTGGACCGCGAGCACCAGCACGCCCTCTTCGCGCAGGTCACAGGAGCGCAGGGTGCGTTCGGCGAGCCAATCGTCGGCATCGATCCGCAATTCGTAGACACGGTAGCCGCTGCGCAAATGCAGCACGCTCTCGTAATCGCGGACCTGGAAGTCGGTGAAGCGATCGAGCATCCGGCTGATGATCCCGGACAGATGCCGGTCGATCCAGTCGCTGCTGCTGACCACCCACAGCAACGCCACCCCTGCAGCGATGAGCGTGAGTTTGAACCAGGTATCGGGGCCATCGCCAGGCGCGATGAAGGTCAGCAGCAGACTGGTAATCCCGGTGACCACCCCGGCGTTGCCGAGGAGCATCAGGGTGAACACGATCCGCCGACGCACCGGATGGCCGGTGATGTGCTCGGCCTCGTCGGTGGTGAAGCCGACGCCGGTGAACGCCGAACGCGCCTGGAACCGGGCCATCTCCCGCGACAGGCCCGTATGCGCCAGCGCCACGCTGGCGATCCGAGTGACGAGAATCGACAGGCTGAGAATCAACAATAATGAGATCAATGCGCCCATGATCATACTCCCGGGCGCAGCGCGCCCCGTGGCGCGTCAGCTCAAATGGCTCAGATCCGCAGCAGACGCGCGTTGATCGCCACAATCACCGTGCTGACCGACATGACGATCGCGCCGACCGCCGGCGGCAGGATGATGCCCACACCAGCCAGGACCCCCGCGGCCAGCGGAATGGCGATGACGTTGTAGCCGGTGGCCCAGAACAGGTTCTGCACCACCTTGCGGTAGGTGGCCCGCGCGAGATCGAACACCCGCGCCACGTCCTGCGGGTCGTCCTCGACCAACACCACGTCAGCGGCCTCGATCGCCACGTCGGTTCCGGCGCCGATGGCGATGCCGACGTCCGCCCGGGCCAGCGCCGGGGCATCGTTGATCCCATCGCCGACCATCGCCACCACCATGCCACGCTGCTGCACCTCGGCGATCTTGTCCGCCTTGGCGTCCGGCAGCACACCGGCGAAATACTCGTCGATCCCCAGCTGTTCGGCGACCCGCTTGGCCACACGCTCGTTGTCGCCGGTGATCATCATGCAGCGCACACCGTTGGCCTGGAGATGATCGATCGCCGGACGCGATTCATCGCGGACCACGTCGCTCAGGGCGATCGCGCCCACCGCACGGCCGTCGACCGCGACCACCACCACGGTGGTCCCCTCCTGCGCCAGTTCGTTCAGCCGGTCGGTATCGCAGTCGATGCCTTCGTCCGCGAGGTGATCGCGGGAGACGATGCGGATCTCCTCATCGCCGATCTTGCCACTCACCCCCCGTCCTCGCAGGGCGGAGAAATCCGTAACCTCCGGGAGGTCCTCGGCCGATTCCGCGATCGCCCGCGCGATCGGATGCTCGCTGTGCGATTCGACCGCGGCCGCCTTACGCAGCATTTCCTGGCGCGCCTGATCGTCGTCGCCATCGTCGAAGACCCGTACGCTGTCGACGGCGAAACGCCCGAGGGTCAGGGTCCCAGTCTTGTCGAACACCACCGCATCGACCTTGCGCGCGCGCTCGAATGCGGTCCGGTTGCGGATCAACAGACCCTGGCCCGCGGCGATCGCGGTCGAGACCGCGACCACCAGCGGCACCGCGAGTCCCAATGCGTGCGGGCAGGTGATGACCATCACCGTCACCGCGCGCTCGAGCGCGAAGGCGAATTCACTGTCCACGGCGAAATACCATACCAGCACGGTGATCAGACCGGCGCTCAGGGCGATGCCGGTCAGCCAGGCGGCGGCGCGGTTGGCCAGGTCCTGCCCACGCGATTTCGATTCCTGCGCCGAGCGCACCAGCTCGATCACCTGGGCGAGGTAGGTCTCGTCACCGGTCTTGGTCACGCGCAGCGTCAGGCTGCCGTCGCCGTTGATCGCCCCGCCGACGAGCTCGTCGTCGACCTCCTTGCTCACCGGTTCGCTCTCGCCGCTGATCATGTGCTGATCGACGGCGCTCGCGCCGTCGACGATCACGCCGTCGACCGGAATCTTTTCGCCCGGCCGGACCAGCACCCGGTCGTCGGATCGCAATTCGGAAACCGGGACATCGGTGGTCGCGCCATTGTCGTCGAGCCGGTGGGCCTCGGCCGGCATCAATCGCACCAGCTCGTCCAGCGCGCGCGAGGCACCCATCACCGAACGCATCTCGATCCAGTGCCCGAGCAACATCACGTCGATCAGCGTGGCCAGTTCCCAGAAGAACACCTTGCCGCCGAGGCCGAACACCACCGCGCTGCTGTAACCGTAGGCGACGATGATCGCCACCGCGATCAGGGTCATCATCCCCGGCTGGCGCTTGCCCAGCTCCTTGCCCAGTCCTTTGAGAAAGGGCCAACCACCGTAAACAAAGACAACCGTCGCCAGGGTCCACAGGACCCAATGGTCCCCGGGAAAGGCGGTCGCCTCAC
>JBEPXK010000154.1:0-8310 GCA_041641915.1 Planctomycetota bacterium | reverse complement strand
CCGACGTTGGCCAGGTGGCTGGCCAGGGTGACGTTCTCGATGAAGGTCTGCCCGGCCTCGCGGCCCCCGGCGACGCCGAAGCCGAGCACCGCGCCATAGCCGCCCTCGAGGTACCGCCCGGCGATCGCGTGGTCGGGATGGTCCTCGAGCCCGGTGTAGGTGACGAAGGTGACTTTGGGATGCGCGCGCAACCAGCGGGCCAGCGCCAGGGTGTTGGCGCAGTGCCGCTCCATGCGCAGCGGCAGGGTCTCCAGCCCCTGGGTGAACAGGAAGGCGTTGAAGGGGCTGGCGCACAGGCCGATGTTGCGCATCCCCTGCAGGCGCGCCTTCATGACGAACGCCACGTTGCCCAACTCGGGCACATCGCTGAAGGCCTCGGCGTAGACCAGGCCGTGATAGCTCGGGTCCGGCGCGGTGAACTCGGCGAACCGGCCGGAGGTCCAGTCGAAGCTGCCGCCGTCGACGATGCAGCCGCCGATCGAGGTGCCGTGGCCGCCGAGCCACTTGGTGCAGGAGAGCACCACGATGTCGGCGCCGTGCCGCAAGGGGGTGCACAGACCCGGCGCAAAGGTGTTGTCGACGATCAGCGGCAGGCCCGCCTCGTGGGCCGCGCCGGCGACGGCGACGAAGTCGGGGACGTTGCCACGCGGATTGCCGATGGTCTCGCAGTACACCGCCCTGGTTTGCGGGGTCACCGCTGAGCGCAGCGTCTCCGGCGTCAGATCCTCGAGGAAACTCACGCTGATGCCCATCCGCGGCAGCGTGTGCCGGAACAGGGTCTCGGTCCCGCCGTAGAGCGAAGCCGAGGCGATGATGTGATCGCCCGCCTGAGCCAGATTGTGGATCGCGAGGAAGATGGCCGCCATGCCGCTGGCGGTGAGCAGGGCGCCGGTGCCCCCCTCCAACGCGGCGATGCGCTGCTCGACCACGTCGCTGGTCGGATTCATCAGCCGGGTGTAGATGTTCCCGGTCTGTTCGAGCGCGAACAGCTGCGCGGCGTGGGCGCAGTCCTTGAACACATAGCTGGTGGTCTGGTAGATCGGCACCGCGCGGGAGCCGGTGGTCGGATCCGGCTGCTGGCCGGCGTGCAGGGCGAGGGTATCGCGATGGAGCTGGTTCATGCGGTCTCTCCGGTGGGGTCCTCAGGGGGAAGGGTGGCGTGTGGGTCGGCGCCGGCCGCGATCGCGCCGATGGTGTGGGCCGAGAAGACGGCCACGAGCGCGCCGGTGGCCTCGCGCCAGATCGACCGGGTGCGGCAGCGATCCTGGCGCGAGCAATCCTGGCCAGCGCAGGGCACCAGTTCGAACGGCCCCTCCATCACCCGCAGCACGTCGGCGACGGTGATGGCCTGGGGGTCTGCAGCCATCGAGTAGCCGCCGCGGGCGCCGCGATGGCTGCGCACGAAGCCCGCGCTCTTGAGCTTGATCAGCAGCTGCTCGACATAATCGACCGAAATGCCTTCGGCCTCGGCCAGGTCCTGCCGCCTGACCACCGCGCCCGCCGGATGGCCGGCGAGATTGATCAGCAGGCGGGTGGCGTAGCGTCCCTTGGTGCTCAGTTCGATCATCGAATCCTCCTGGCTGGCGCGCTTGACGCCCTCCGGCCTGCGACGATAAGGGGCGCGGCGGACAGATGGTAATCTTGACTTATCTGCTCGGCTTTCGAGGCTAGCGCTTATCAGCCCCGGACGCAACCGGGTACTGACCCCTGGTTTCGAAGGAGCCCGACATGCAACCATTCGCCGACAACGCCCTGTCCATCGGCAACACCCCTCTCGTCCGTCTCAATCGGATCTGCCCCGGCGAGGCCACGGTGCTGGCCAAGATCGAAGGCCGCAATCCGGCCTACTCGGTCAAATGCCGCATCGGCGCCAACATGGTCCGCGATGCCGAGGAGCGCGGCGCCCTGCGACCGGGAATGGCCATCGTCGAACCGACCAGCGGCAATACCGGCATCGGTCTGGCCTTCGTCGGCGCGGCGCGCGGGTACCCGGTCACCCTGACCATGCCCGAGACCATGAGCCTTGAGCGGCGCAAGCTGCTCGCGGCCTTCGGTGCGGAACTGGTGCTCACACCGGGCGATAAGGGCATGTCCGGCGCCATCGAGGCGGCGCGCGAACTCGCGGCCGCGGATTCCGACGGCCGCTGGATGCCGCAGCAGTTCGAAAACCCGGCCAATCCGGACATCCACCGCCGCACCACCGGCCCCGAGATCTGGGAGGCCACCGAGGGCGCGGTCGACGTCCTCGTCGCCGGCGTGGGCACCGGCGGCACGATCACCGGCATCACCCGCTGCTTCGAGACCGACCACGGCCGCGACCTGCTCTCGGTCGCGGTCGAACCCGCCACCAGCCCGGTGATCGCCCAGGCCAAGGCGGGCGAACAGATCAAGAGCGGCAAGCACAAGATCCAGGGCATCGGTGCCGGATTCATCCCCGCCAATCTCGACCTCGACCTGGTCGACCGCGTCGAACCGGTGACCGACGACGAGGCCTTCGCCTTCGCCCGCCGGCTCGCACGTGAAGAGGGCATCATCGCCGGCATCTCCTCGGGCGCCGCTGCCGCGGTCGCGGCCCGCCTCGCCGCCTCGCCCGCGTTCGCCGGCAAGACCATCGTCGCCATCCTGCCCGATTCGGGCGAACGCTACCTCTCCACCCCCCTGTTCGAGGCCTGAACCCATGGACCCGATCGCCCGGATCGCCGAACTCAAACGTCAACGCAACGCGGTCATCCTGGCCCACAATTACCAGTTGCCCGAGATCCAGGACGTGGCCGACATCCGCGGCGACAGCCTCGGCCTGGCGATCGAGGCGGCCCGGGCCGAGGCCGACACCATCGTGTTCTGCGGCGTGCTGTTCATGGCCGAGACGGCGAAGATCCTCAACCCGGGCCGCACCGTGCTGATCCCCGAACCCGAGGCCGGCTGTCCGCTGGCCGACATGATCACCGCCGAGCAGCTGCGCGCATTCCAGGCCGAACACCCCGGCGCACGCACGGTGTGCTACGTCAACTCCAGCGCCGAGGTCAAAGCGCTCAGCGACATCTGCTGTACCTCCTCGAATGCGGTCAAGGTCCTGCGCGAGGCCTTCTCCCCGGACGAGGAGATCCTGTTCGTCCCCGATCGCAATCTCGCCGCCTGGGCCGCGCGCCAACTGCCCGAGCGCACCATCATCCCGTGGAAGGGCTTCTGCTACACGCATCACCGCCTGCTGCCCGAGGTGATCGATCGTGCCCGCGCCGAACACCCGGGCGCCGCGGTCATCGTCCACCCCGAGTGCACACCCGAGGTTACCGCGCGCGCCGACCACGTGCTCTCCACCGGCGGCATGGCCAGCCACGTGGCCGCGAGCTCACAGAAGGAGTTCATCATCGGTACCGAGTTGGGCATGCTCTATCGTCTGCGCGCGGACAACCCGGATAAAGTCTTCCACCACGCCTTCGAGGCGATGGTCTGCCCCAACATGAAGAAGACCAACCTGGCCAGCCTGGTCTCGGCGCTTGAGACCGGCAGCCACGAGGTGACACTCGACCCCGACCTGATCACCCGCGCCCGGCACAGCATCGACGCCATGCTCGAGCACGTCTGAGTGGAGAGGCCCGACCGATGAGCCAGCGCAGCGTCTATCTCGACCATAACGCCACCACCCCGATGCACCCGGCGGTAAAGGAAGCGATGGTCGCGGCGATGGAGGTCTACGGCAACCCCTCCAGCCTGCACGAACCCGGACGCACCGCACGCCGGCTGATCGAGACCGCCCGCGCGCAGTGCGCCGGGCTGATCAACGTCCCGGCCGAAGATCTGGTCTTCTGCGGTTCGGGCAGCGAGGCCAACAACACCGTGCTCAACCTGTTCCCCTGCCCCGGCTACGGCTGCGAGGGCAACTGCCCCGGGCGCAGCGAGCTGATCACCACCCGCATCGAACACCCCTGCGTACTCGAGACCGCCACCTGCCTGGCCAAACGCGGGCAGCAGGTGCGCTGGCTCGATGTCGATGCCCGCGGCCGGATCGACCCCGACCAGCTGCGCGACCTGCTCAGCGAGCGCACCGCGCTGGTGAGCATCATGCTGGCCAACAACGAGGTCGGCACCATCCAGGACCTGGCCGCGCTGGTGCCGATGGTCCACGAGGCCGGCGCCTTCTTCCACACCGACGCGGTCCAGGCGGTGGGCAAGATCCCGGTCGACGCCACCGCCCTCGGTGTCGACTTCCTTTCTTTCTCCGCACACAAGTGCTACGGCCCCAAGGGCGTCGGTGGGCTCTACGTCCGCAAGGGCGTGCATTTCTGCCCCTTCATCATGGGTGGCCACCAGGAACACGGGCGTCGCGCCGGGACCGAGAACACGCTCGGCATCGTCGGCATGGGCGAGGCTCTGGCCCGCCGCAACCAGGAGATGAACGCCGAGGCCGAACGCCTGGGCGCGCTCAAGCAGCGCCTGCAGACGGGCATCGAAGCGCGCATCGACGACATCCGCATCAACGGCGACGCCACCGCCTGCCTGCCCGGCACGCTCAACGTCTCCTTCGCCGGCTGCGAAGGCGAAGCCCTGCTGCTCTACCTCGACCTCGACGGCATCGCCGCCTCCACCGGCTCGGCCTGCTCATCCGGCTCGCTTGACCCCTCGCACGTATTGCTCGCCTGCGGCCTCGAGGCGGAGCACGCCCACGGCTCGCTGCGGCTGAGCCTGGGCCGCGCAACCACAGAGGAAGAGATCGACTACGTGCTCGACCGGCTCGAGGCGACCGTCCGCCGGGTGCGCGAGATGTCGACCGCCTTCCGCTGATCCATCGCGATCACGGCTTGCACCGTCGAGGGCCTGACGAACCATGCCCTCGCACCCGCCGTTGCGATCCGTACCCCCACCGGGCCGTTTCGCACGCGCAGAAGGGAGTGTCCACCATGGAATGGGCTTACAGCGACATCGTCCGCGACCACTTCGCAAATCCGCGCAACGTGCTCAAGGCCGACGACGACTTCGAGCCCGATGGCAAGGGCATCGCCGGCAACATCAAGTGCGGCGACCAGATGATGATGGCGATCACCGTCGACGCGCAGCAGGGCGTGATCACCGACTGCCGTTGGCAGACCTACGGCTGCGCCAGCGCCATCGCCTCGACCTCGATCCTCTCCGAAGCGGTCAAGGGCATGACCCTCGATGAGGCCTTCCAGGTCGACCCCAAACAGATCGCGGCCAAGCTCGGCGGCCTGCCCGAGAACAAGATCCACTGCAGCGTGCTCGGCGACAAGGCCCTGCGCGCGGCGATCAACGACTATTACGAACGCACCGGCCAGACCGACCTGATCAAGCGCGACGAGTCGCGGCTGGTGTGCCAGTGTATGAACGTCACCGACCACGACATCGAGGACGCGGTGCTCGAAGGCGCGCGGACCTACGACCAGCTCCAGGAGCACACCAAGGTCGGCACCGTCTGCGGCCAGTGCGAAGACGAAGCGCGCAAGCTGCTCGATACCTACATCCACATCCACTTCGACTGACCGGGAGGGACACGGGCGCGGCCCGTTACCACAGGCATGAGCGACGACCAGACCATCGAACGCGCGATCTCCACCGCCTTCACCACCCTCACCGATTGCGGTGCCTGCCCCCTGCACGGTGCCGACGCCGGCCTGCCGCAGATCGACCGCGCGGTGGTCCACCGGGTGGTCGACGAACTCGTCGGGCTGCTGTTCCCCGGCTGCCACGGCCGCATCGCCAACCGCAGCGGCCCGACGCGCCAGGCGCTGCTCTCCGACCTGCACCGGGTCATCGCCGCCCTGCGCGAGCAGGCCCGCCGCGCCTGCGCCCATCGGCTCAACGCCGACAACGACGCGGCCCGCCGCATGGCCGACACCGCCGTCGGCACCCTGCTCGACGCCCTGCCCGCGATCCAGGAGACGCTCAAAGAGGACATCCTCGCCGCCTTCGAAGGCGACCCGGCGGCGCAGAACACCATGGAGGTGGTCCTGGCCTATCCCGGCGTGTTCGTGATCTGCGTCCACCGCATCGCCCACTGCCTGCTGCGCGCCGAGTTGCCGCTGATCCCACGGATCATGACCGAGTACGCCCACGGCCTCACCGGCATCGACATCCATCCCGGTGCGACCATCGGCGCGGGCTTCTTCATCGACCACGGCACCGGCGTGGTCATCGGCGAGACCTGCACCATCGGCCGCCGCGTCAAGATCTACCAGGGCGTGACCCTCGGCGCGTTGTCCTTCCCCAAAGACGCAGACGGCAACCCGATCAAGGGCATCAAGCGCCACCCCGATGTCGAAGACCGGGTCGTGATCTACTCCGGCGCGACCATCCTCGGCGGCGAGACCGTCATCGGCGCCGGCTCGGTGATCGGCGGCAACGTCTGGCTCACCCGCTCGGTTCCCCCGGGCAGCAAGGTCTACAACCGCCAGCCCGAGCCCGAGATCAAGACCGCCACCCACACTCGCTAAGCCCGTGCGACGGAGACCCGGCATGCCGATCCTGCGCCCCCTGTTGCTCGTTTTGCTGCTGAGCCAGGTCGCCGTGGCGGCAGTCTGGCAGTACCGCCTCGCGGTCCCGGTCGAGCACAAGGGCGAGCAGCAGACCCGGCACACCTTCCTCTGGCTCCCGGCGGAAAGCGAGCGCATCCGCGGCGTGCTCGTCGGCGGGATGACGCTGGCCGAACGCGACCTCGCCGAAGACCCGGCCGTGCGCGCCGTGTGCCGCGAGCATCACCTGGCGATCGTCTTCAGCTTCGCCGGGCTGCGTCAGCTACCGTTGCAAGCGACCCTCGACCGCTTCGCCAGGCGCAGCGGGTATCCCGAACTCGCGCACGCACCGCTGTTCTTCGTCGGCCACTCCGCCGGCGGCCCCCAGGCCCGCGACGCCGCCGCGAACCACGCCGGGCGCTGCTTTGGCCTGATGCTCTACCGCGGCGGCCTGCCGCTCGGCGGCGAGCCGCCGCTACCGCCGGAGGTCCCCTGCCTGGTCATGCTCGGTCAATTCGACGAATTCGGCGGGCGCATGCGCACTGCTGACGGCACCGAGCCGGCCTGGATGCCTCCGCGTGAGGCCCTGGCCAACGAACGGGCACGCGAGCCAGGGCGCCTGGTCAGCCTCGCGGTCGAACCCGGCGCCGGCCACTTCGCCTGGTCGCAGCGCAACGCCGATCTCTTCGCCACCTACCTCGCCGCGGCGGCGCGCTCGCGCATCCCCCAGGATCCGCCCGAAGACCCGAGCGCCCCGGTGCGCTGCCGCACGATCGACCCCGCGAGCGGCTGGCTCGGCAGCCTCGCGCTCGAGGACAGCACCGCCCCGCCGCCCGCTCCGGCAGCCGCCTACACCGGCGATCCGGCGCGCAGCGCCTGGTACTTCGACGGCGAACTGGCCCGCGCCACCGCCGCCTACCACGCGGGCCTGACCGACAAGCGCGATCAGTTCATCCGCTGGCAGGACCGATACTGGCTCGACGCCGGCGCGCGCTACTTCTTCCTCGGCCTCGACTGGGTCGACCACGCCACCTTCGCCGTCCATCCCGCCTACGCCGAGAGCTATCCCGGCCCCACCGACGACGACCAGCCGCCGCGCTGGGCCCGCGCCGGCGAATCCTGCACCCACGCCACCGTCCCGATCGCCGTCAAGGCGGTCAGCGGCCCGCTCGTCGCCGACGGCGACCACCGGCTGACCATCCGCTACCGCGCCACCGCCCCCGCCGACCGCCGCCCGCGCATCCTGTTCATGGCCTACAGCCCCGGTGATGCCGACCATCGCTACACCGAGCTCGTCGGTTACGCCCCGCGCGGCTTCCGCCGTCTGAAGAAGGGGGCGGCGCAGACCATCACCTTCCCCCAACCGCCCGACCTCAGCCGCGACGCCGATCCGCTCCCCCTCCAGGCGACCAGCGACGCCGACCTGCCAGTCGCCTCCTACGTCGCCTACGGCCCGGCCCGCATCGTCGACGACACCCTGGTCCTCGACCAGATCCCCCAGCACGCCCCCCTCCCGATCGAAATCGCCGTCGTCGCCTGGCAATTCGGCAGCGGCATCGACCCCCGCATCCAGACCGCCGCCCCGGTGACCCGCACGTTGCAGATCGTGGAGTAGCCACCGCCCCAAGACTGGTGGCGTCCTTCAGATGGGGCGCTGCCCCCTCGCGCCTTCGGCGCATACCCCCACGGCCTCGGTCTGGCTCCTCGACGTTTCGTGCGGGCAACGCGACCAGCGACCAGCGACCAGCGACCAGCGAGGAGCGACCAGCGAGGAGCGACCCGCGAGGAGCGAGCAGCGAGGAGCGACCAGCGAGGAGCGACCAGCGAGCAGCGAGCAGCGAGGAGC
>JBEPXK010000153.1:0-8326 GCA_041641915.1 Planctomycetota bacterium | reverse complement strand
GGCGACGCGATTTTGAGCGCCACGGCGCGACCTGCCGACCGTAGAAAGTCCTGGGCCTCTCTGGCATTGCCCACGAGCCGCTCGCGCGCCAACTACGCAAGACCATCGATGCCCGCCGGCCGTATGTCGAGCTCACCGGCACCGATCCCGACGACGCCTTCGGTTGTTGCCCCAGCGCAACGGTCGGCCAGGCCTACATGCTCGTTGCCGCCGGGGTCCTCGAGGCACGACGGATCTCCCCGCCTGACGCCGAGCAGGTGGTCACCGCCTTCGCCTTCGACGGTGAGCTACGCGGTGAGGACCCGGCCGCGGCGCAGATCGACGACGCGTTGCGCGCGCAAGTGCGCGAACGCCTACGCGTGCCGCCGGGCATCGTCTGGGGGCGGTTCCTGCTGCGCTGGGGCCTGCTGGCCGTGGTGGTGGCGGCGCTGGTGGTCGCCGGTCTGCGGGTCCACGAGCGCGCCACCACGACAGACGCGGGCGCCGACCTCGCCGCGGCGGTCGCGCTGCCTGGCGACGATTGCGTGCTGGTCTGCCTGCTCAAGAGCGATCAGGACTGCGAGCCCTGCCAGGTACTCGAGAGCGTCGCCCGCCGGGTCGTGCGCACGGAGTTCCCCACCGCTCACGCCGCCGGCCGCCTCGCCTTCGCGGTGGTCCCCTATCAACGGCCGCGCTTCCGCGCGCTGCGCGAACGCTACCGGCTGGTCGCGCTCGCGATGCTGGTGGTGGTGCGGGTCGCCGACGGCGAGCAGGTGGCCGAAACGGTGATCGCCGATTCCACCGCCACCGTGATCGACACCGATCCCGAAGCGCTGGCGCGCGATCTGCGTGCCGCCATCGCCGCCGGGCTCGAGGCCGAGTAATGGAGCCGCTGCTGCTCGACGCCGCTGCCGCGCTCGGCCTCGGCCTGCTGATGGCGGTCCATCCCTGCCCCCTGGCGATCAACCTCGCCGCGCTGTGTCTGGTCACCGGCTGGGGCGGTAGCAGCCGGCGGGCGCTGCTCTGCGCCCTGGCCTACACCCTCGGCCTGATCACCACCTACCTCGCCCTCGGGCTGCTCGCCGCGCGGGCGCTCGGTGCGATCGATGCCATCGCCTACGGCGCCAACCTCCTGCTCGGACCGCTGCTGATCCTCGCCGGGATGCTCAGCGCCGGCCTGATCCGCCTGCCCGGTGGTGCGGCGCTGCGCGCGCGCATCGGCGCGCGGCTCGGCCAGCGCCGGCGCGGGCTGGCCGGAGCCTACGCCTTCGGCGTGCTGCTGGCCCTGGCCTTCTGTCCCGCTTCGGCCGCCCTGTTCCTCGGCATCCTGGTGCCGATGGTCGTAGCCCGCGACGCGCCGGCATTGCTGCCGATCTGCTTCGCCATCGGTAGCGGCCTGCCGGTGCTCGTCCTGGCCGCGCTGATCAGCGGTGGTAGCCACTGGGTCGAACGTCTGCGCGCGGGGCAGCACGACTTCAGCAGGCGCCTCGCCCATGTCAGCGGCTACCTGCTCATCGGCGTGGGGCTCTACCTGAGCGTGATCCACGTGTTCGCCGCGCCCTGACGCGCCAGGCGCAGCGTCACTCGGCGCCACTGTCCTCCAGGTCCTGGCGCGCTTCGTCGACGTAGCGCTGCTTGGCGAAGTCGATGCGATGCACCGGCATCACCACTGCGCTGGCGATGTTGCCCAGGTGCGCCCGGATGCGGATGATCCCGGCCAGGGCCTGATGCGTCGTGACCCCCCGGCGCAGATCAAGCTCGGCATCGGCGAGGATGTGCTTCTGCACCGCGGCGACCGCAGCGTTGAAGGGCTTCTCCTCCTCGACCACCGCCAGCGCTCCGGCGCGATCGCGCTCGGCGATCACCGTGCGGACCCTGCGCAGGACCTCCAGCACCGCCTGCACACGCTCGCGGACCTCGGTGCGGTAGGCCTCGGGCACCGGCGCCTCCAGCTCGGCGTCGAGCGCGAGCAGCGCGCGGCATTCGTCGACCATCCGTTCGGCGTCCTTGGCCACCGACATCAGCACCAGACAGGGGATGCCGTGCGCCGGGTCGAAGGCGAGGTGCTCGACCAGCAGCTTGCGGATCTCCCGCTCCTCGCGGTTGCTCTCCTTGTCCGTCGAACGCGCCAGGTCGCGCAGCTCGGGGTCCTGCTCGGCGCCCAACACCGCCGGGGCACCGCGCGCGAGCAGCTCGGCCGCGGCGTCGAGCATACCGAGGAAGCGCTCCCAGGCCTCCTCGAGCAGGGTCCGCCCATCGCTACCGAACAGGGCTTTGAGGACTTCGAACATCACTGATCTCCCGTTGCGGGCTCGGAGGGTGTGGCCGGGGCGTCGCTCGCCGGAGCGGCTGGGGCATCTGTCGCCGGGGCGGCCGGGGCGTCGGCCTGCGGTTGCGTGCCCCAGCCGGTCATCCGCGAGATGCCCAGCAGGGCCAGGGGCAGGAGGAAGTAGGTACCGATTACATAGCCGATGGCCAGGGGTTTGCGCCTGACCGCGAGCTCGGACAGGCCGCGGGCGCAGGTGAGTGGGATGTTGCGCAAGACCGGCACCCCGTAGATCAGCACCGTGCCGAAAACGTTGAAGCAGAGGTGGACCAGCGCGATCTGCACCGCTGCCTGGGCCTTGACCGGGTCGTCGCCACCGGCGAGCGAAGCGAGCAGCGCGGTGACAGTGGTGCCGATGTTCGCCCCCAGGGTGAAGGGGAAGATCTTCTCGAGCTTGAGCACCCCGGCTCCGGCCATCGGCACCACCAGACTGGTGGTGGTCGACGAGCTCTGAACGAAGGCGGTGATCAGCGCGCCCGAGGCGATGCCGGTGATCGGTCCGCGTCCGAGCGCGGCGTTGAAGATACGTTCAGCGCGCCCGATCAGATGCGCACGCAGCACCTTGCCGAGCACCAGGATCGAGGTGAAGATCAGCGGCAGCGCGAGCAGGACCAGGGCAATACCGCCACCGATGCGCCCGAACAACATGTAGAACAGGCCGCTGCCCGTCTCGGTTTTGAAATCATAGGCGAAGAACAGGCCGATGACCGGCTTGATGGCCGCCTTGACCACGTTGACGTCCTTGACCGAGCCGCCCAGGCGCCCACCACCGTTCATGCTCGCGGTCATCCAGCCGGTGAGCATCTCGAGCATGCCCTGGCCGCTGGGCGAGACCCACGAGACCACCACCTCGATGGTGAGGAAGATGATCACCGCCAGGAAGTTGAACATATCGTGGACGGTGGCGGCGGCGAAGGCGCGCTTGAACTCCTCGGGGCGGGTGACGTGGGCCATGCTCACCAGCGTATTGGTCACCGCGGTACCGATGTTCGCGCCCATGATCATCGGCACCGCCGCGTGCACGCTCAGCCCGCTAGCCACCAGCCCGACGATGACCGAGGTCACGGTGGACGAGGACTGCACCACCGCCGTGGCGAAAATGCCCAGCACCAGACCGATGAGCGGGTTGCCGCCGAGGCCGGCGAGCAGACTCCTGGCCGCGGCCTTGCCCCCGGCCGCCCCCTTGAATCCCCCGCTCATCATGCCAACCGCGAGGATCAGCAGGTAGACCAGTCCGACCACCGCGATAAACACCAGCGCCTTGCGCCAGAGCGGGATCGTGGCTTCCGGTTCGATCGGCCCGAGGGACGGCTGGGTCATGCGCTGCCCTTTCCCATGTTGGCGCGGATGCTAATGTGCCCGGGCTTCACGCCGTCTTAATTCGCCGTTCACACGCCCGCCTGCAGCGAACGTCGCTCTAACGCGTCCGGGCACGGGGCTTTACATCGGCTTGACCCACGAGGGGGCAAGGCGAAGCTTAACCCGATCTTCATCTTGATCACCCCGCGTCCGCAACCCGGCCTGTCGAGCCGCGCCCGGATCCGGGTGGACGGCCTCGCGCCCGGCGCCAAATACCCCCTCACCGTGACCAGGCGCAATCCGGGCGCGCCTGCAGCGGCGGGAGAAACGGGTGACGACCCACAACGTGATCCTCGTCGAAGACGACCCCGACATCAGCGAGGTGATCGCCTTCAACCTCCGCCGCGAGCACATCGCGGTCGACTGCTTCGCCGATGGAACCAGCGGGCAGCGGGCGCTCGATCGCGGACCGGTCGACCTGGCCATCCTCGATCTCATGCTTCCCGGCCGGGGCGGGCTCGAGATCTGTCGCTGGATCCGCGCCCATCCGCGTCTGCACGATCTGCCGGTGCTCATCGTCACCGCCAAGAGCGATGAGACCGACCTGGTCGTCGGCTTCGGCATGGGCGCCGACGACTATCTCGCCAAGCCCTTTCGCCCACGCGAGCTGGTGGCCCGGGCCAAGGCGCTGCTGCGTCGGACCCGTTCCCGTGCCGCAGGCGCCGACACCGTGGTCCACGGCCCGTTGACCATCGACCGCACCGCCCACATCGCCTACTGCGAAGGCGAGCCGCTCGACCTGACCGCGACCGAATACCGCATCCTGCTGCACATGTGTTGCCATCCCGGCGCCACCGTCAGCCGCGAAGGCATCCTGCGCGCGGCGCATGGCGAGCAGGCCCTGGCCGAACCGCGAACCATCGACGTGCACATCCTCGCCATCCGCCGTAAACTCGGTGCCCACGCCGGGCTGCTGGAGACGGTCCGGGGCCACGGCTACCGTCTGGCCCGGGAGCCCACCGCGCCGTGACCGCCTCGTTCGCCACCCGGCTGGTGCTGGCCTTCGTCCTGCTGACCTCGCTGACCGCCGCCGTGCTCACCGGCCTCGCCTCGCGCCGCCTGGCCGACGAGGTGCGCGAGGGCATCGCCAGCGAACTACACGCCAGCGCCAGTTCCCTGCAGGCGCTGCTCGCGAACGCCGATGCCGGCCCGGCGCTGCGTACCCGTCTCGACGGCATCGCGGCGCGTACCGGCCATCGGTTGACCCTGATCACGGCCGACGGCACCGTCACCGCGGACACGGTTCACGAACCGGCGGCGATGGAGAACCACGCCGACCGCCCCGAGCTGCGCCAGGCGGCGGCCACCGGTTTCGGCTCCTCGGTGCGCTACAGCGACACCTCGGGCTACGACACCATGTACCTCGCACTGCCGCTGGACTCCGGCGGCTGGATCCGCAGCGCCCTGCCACTGGCACGCATCCGCGAGCACGTGCGCGCCTCGCGCCGCCTGCTGCTGGGCTTCTCGCTCGGCGCGCTGGCGGTCTCACTCGCGCTGGCGGTCTGGCTCGCCTGGCTGATCGCCCAGCCGTTGCGTCGGATCAGCCGCTGCGCCGAGGACGTGGCCGCCGGTCGCCCGCCGCGCTCGCTGCCGCTGGCCCGGCGCGACGAGCTCGGCTCGCTCGCGCGCTCCTTCAACGCCATGACCACCGAGCTGGCCGCGCGCATGGACCGGATCGCGGCCGAGCGCAACACCATCCAGGCGGTGATCGGCAGCATGATCGAAGGCGTGATCGCGATCGACGACCGCGAACGGGTGCTGTATCTCAATCAGGCCGCGCGCTCGGTGATCGAAACCGATAGCGAGCTCGGCGACCCCGAAGCCCGACCGATCTGGGAGCTGTGCCGGATCACCGAGATCCCCCGCGCACTCGGCCAGGCCTTGAGCAGCGGCCAGCCGACCACCGAGGAGGTGGTGATCCACGCCGCCGACGGCGGTCGCCATCTGATGATGACCGCCCAACCGGTGCGCAATCACGACCAGACGGTCATCGGCGCGGTGGCGGTGCTGCACGACATCACCGAGATCCGCCGGCTCGAGGCGGTACGGCGCGACTTCATCGCCGATGTCAGCCACGAGCTCAAGACGCCGCTGACCGCCATCCTCGGCCGGCTGGACACCATGCTCGACGACGAGGAGATGGACCGCGACCAGCGCCGCACCTTCCTGCGCAGCGCCATCGCCCAGAGCGAACGGCTGATCGACCTCACCCACGATCTCCTGACCATCTCGCGCCTGGAGCGCGAGGGGCCGGTCCGCGAGGTCGCCGGTTTCGACTGCAGCGCCCAACTCGAGGAGATCGTCGCCTTCTGGCGCGAACGCGCGGCGAACAGCGGTCTGGAGCTGGCGTGCGATATCGAACCGGGCCTGCAGATCGAAGCCGACCGCGAGGGCATCCGCCAGGCGCTGGCCAACCTGATCGAGAACGCACTCAAGTACGGCGAGGCCGGCGGCCGGGTGGCGGTAAGCCTGCATCGGGCGCTCAACCAGGCCGTGTTCCGCGTCACCGATCACGGCCCGGGCATCGCCCGCGCACACCACGAGCGCATCTTCCAACGCTTCTACCGCATCGACCGCGACCGCTCGCGAGCCAAGGGCGGCACCGGTCTCGGCCTGGCGATCGTCAAACACGTCGCGCTCGCCCACGGCGGATCGGTGCGGGTGGAGAGCGAACTGGGCAAGGGCAGCAGCTTCATCCTCGCGCTGCCGCTCTGCGGCAACGGCGCCGGCGCGCATGAAGCGCGGGCCTGACGCGCTGCCTCAGCCGCTCGCCGCGTCGCACTCGCAACGCAGGCCCAGGCGCCGGAGCATGGCCAGGTCCTCGGCATAGCCGAAGCCGGCGGTGGTGAGGTAATCGCCGGTCATCATCCCGGTGGCCCCCGCGGCGAAGGCGCGTTCCTGCTGGTCGCCGAAGGTCTGCGGCCGCCCGCCGCAGACGCTCAGGTCACAGCGCGGCAGCAGGTGGCGGTAGATCGCCAGGATGCGCAGGGCCTCTTCGGCGCTGACCGGCTCGCGCTCAGAGAGCGGGGTGCCCGCGACCGGTACCAGGAAATTCATCGGTACCCGGCTGACCCCGAGCTCGCGCAGCGCGAGCGCCATGTCGACGCGGTCCTCCCAGGTCTCGCCGAGACCGAAGATGCCACCGGAGCAGACCTCCAGGCCCTCGGCGAGCGCGTCGGCCACGGTCTGATAGCGCTCGTCCCAGCTATGGGTGGTGCAGATCCGGGGATAGAAGCGGCGCGAGGTCTCGAGATTGTGGTTGTAGTGGACCACCCCCGCCTGCTTGAGCGCGCGCAGTTCGGCGCGATCGAGGATCCCGAGCGAGACGCCGACGCCACGCAAACCGAGCTCGCGGCAGGCGCGGACGTGCGCGGCGATCTCGGTCAGTTCGGCCGCGCCCGGCTTGCGCCCGGCGGTGACGATCCCGAAGCAGGAGACCTCGGCCTCGCGCGCGCGGCGCGCGGCCGCAAGCAGGGTTGCGCGATCGGCGAGCGGGAACACCGCGGCCTCGGTGGGATGGTGCACGCTCTGGGCGCAGAAGCGGCAGTCCTCGCTGCAGGCGCCCGAGCGCGCGTTGATGATCGCGCAACGTCGGACCCGTTGGCCGTGGAAGGCGTCGCGAATCGCCGCAGCGGCACGTAGCACCGCCGCGAGCGGGCGCGCCGCGTCGGCCAGCTCCAACGCGGCGGCGCGGTCGATCCCCCGACCGCTGCCGATGACCGCCTCCGCCATCGATTCACCCATGGTCATCCTCCCGATCGGCCGCGGCGCGGGCGTGGTCGAAACTACCGGAACGATACCCGGCGAGATCGAGCGTGGCGAAGGCGAAGCCCGCCTCCCGGCTGACGCGCACCAGGCGCGCGGCACACGCCGGCTCCACCGCACGCGCCAGCTGCGCGGGGTCGAGCTCGATCCGCACCACCGTCCCGTGGTGGCGCGCACGGTAGTCGGCGAAGCCGGCCGCGGCGAGGAAATCCTCGACACGTTCCACCTGGGCCAGGGCTTCCGCGCTCAGCGCGGTGTCGTAAGGGAAACGCGTGGCGAGGCACGACATCGACGGTCGATCCGCCCCGGGCAGCGCGCGCGCAGCCGAGGCGGCGCGCACGTCGGCCTTGGTGAAACCGCAGCGCGCGAGCGGACTGTCCACGCCGAGCTCGGCCAGCGCGCGCCGGCCGGGCCGATGCTCGCCCCGATCATCTGCCTGACTGCCGTCGACCACGCCGGCGAGCCCCTGTTCGCGGGCGCGTTGCTGCAGGGCGAGGAAGATCCGCCGCTTGCAGTGATAGCAGCGGTCAGGCGGATTGGCCGCGACCACCGGGTCCGCGAGCGGATCGATGTCCAACAACTCGACCGGCAGGCCCAGCCCGTTGGCCAGGTCTCGAGCCCAGGCCCGTTCGCGCGCGCTGACGAAGGCAGAGGTCACGTGTACCGCGCGCATCGCCGGGCCGAGGACGCCGTGGGCCACCGCGGCGAGGTAGCTCGAGTCCACCCCGCCGCTGAAGGCGACCAGCACCGACCCGCGCTCTGCGAGCCATGCTGTCAACGCCGCCTCCTTCGTCCGCCAGGCGGCCGGCTCCACCGCGTCGCTCATACCCGTTCGAGCGCGCCGGCGAAATCGGCGATGATGTCGTCGATGTACTCGAGACCCACGGCAACGCGGAC
>JBEPXK010000152.1:0-8428 GCA_041641915.1 Planctomycetota bacterium | reverse complement strand
AAGCGTCACGGCCATCAGCCGTTGTCACTGATCCCGTCCGGCAACGCGCTTCCCCCCTCCTGCAGCCGCCCGATCAGCCGGGCCGGTTCGATCGCGCCGACTTCGCAGTCCGCCTCGCAGCAGAGCGCCGCAGCCTCGCCCGCTGCCTCGCCGAGCTGATTGCAGCAGACCATCACCCGGACCGCACCGAAAGCGCCGGCGTCGGCGTCGAGGGCGCGGCCGGCGACCAACAGGTTGTCGGCCCCGGTGGGCACGATGCTGCGATAGGGAATGCGGTAATAAGTCGCCGGCGGCGGATCATCCGGACAGCGCCAGCTGCCTTGCTGACATCGGCCCTCGGCGTCGATCACCTGTTCGCGGCCGTCGAGATAGCGGAAGGTGATCCCGCCCGTGCCCTGGTGGTGGAGATCGACGCGGTAGGTGGCCACGGCCACGGTATCGGGATAGCGACGGTCACGCAGCAGGTCGTGTTCGGTCAAGCGATGGTGGCAGACCGCTTGCCGGGTGGCGCGCACGCCGGTGTGGGAGGCCAGGCCCAACAGCGCGACCGGATCGCGCACCTCGCCGCAGCGTGCGGCGCGACGGCGCAGGATCCGCCCGACGCGGGCGATCTGCTCGCGGCCGGCCAGTTCGGCCCGGGTCAGGTCGTCGGCGTCGCTGCAGTCGACGCCATGGACGCGGGTGCCGAATACCGCGCTCACGCGTTCGGCGTCGGGCAGGTGGCTATGCCAGAGGAAGCCCCGTTCCAGGTGGTCCGGATCCTCGGGGTCGCGTACGCACCGACCGAGGTCGAAGCTCGCATCGGCGCTCTCCAGCGCGGCGATGCCCTGGAACAGCGCCGCGGTGGTCGGCGGCTGCAACACGTCGTGCCGCCAGGTGGCCAGGCCCAGGCGGTGGACCACTTCGGCGTTGCCGGTGGCATCGATGAACACCCGAGCGCGGATCGCACGCCGTCCGCTGGCGTCCTCGATCACCCGCGCCTGGACCCGGCCGTCGTCGCCGCGCTGCGCGGCGACCCCGCGGGCGTGCAGGAACGGCCGGATCGGCAACCCGGCGATCATGGCATCGAGTTCGAGCGTCAGTTCGGCCGGATTGAAGAAGGCCCCGGCATCAGCGTCATTGCGCCGGCGCCGGGTGATTGCCCCACGGCTTTCCAGGCGATCGAGCACCTCGGTGGTCAGCCCGGCGATGATCTGGCGTTGCCCGCTGGTGTCGTAGAGCGAGTGCCAGATGTTGACCAGACCTGCGGTGGCGGTGCCACCGAAACGGTTCTGCTGTTCGACCAGCGCCACCCGCAGACCCCGGCGAGCCGCACGGATCGCGGCGAACAGCCCGCTGCAGCTGCCGCCGACCACGCAGAGATCGCAGTCGTGAACCACAGGGATCTGCCGTGCCGGTTCGGTGATATTCATCGTCGTCTCCTCAGGCTTGCGCTCTGGCGCGTTCGATAAACTCCGTGCAGGGACGGATGTCATCGTCGTGGATGATCCCACCGTTGGCCCGCAGCGTCGCCTGCAGCCGCGGCACATCAATCGCCCGTGGCACGCAACCGTCGGCCAGCGACTGGGCTGCGGCCGTGCCGGCGGCTTCGCCCAGACCGGTGCACTGGGTCATCACCCGGGTCGATCCCAGGGCGACATGGGTCACGCTGATGCAACGACCAGCGACCAGCAGATTGTCCACCCGCTTGGGAACCAGGCAGCGGTAGGGAATGTGATATTTGAACCCGGGCCCCGGCCGCCAGGTGCTGCCGGCCATACCCGGACCGTCGAGGTTGTGCACGTCGATGAAGAAACTGCCATAGCAGACGTTGTCGGGAAACCGGCACTGGGCCATGACCTCGTCTTCGCTGAGCACGTACTCGCCGATGATCCGCCGGCTCTCGCGCAGGCCCACGGTGTTCGGCGTGCTGATGAGATAGCAGCGTTCCATACCCGGCACGTATTTGCGGTAGACGTCCACGCAGAGCCAGGCCTGACGCCGCCCTTCGATGGTCGCCCGGGTCAGGTCTTCGGCCCGGGTGCAATCGACCCCGGTGATATGGGTGAAATTCACGCCGACGTAGTGCGGCAGCGTGGAGTTCCACCACCAGCCCATGATCTGATTCTGGAACGGCTCCATGTCGCCGTTGGCCTGGGCCCGTTGCCAGACCTCGCGCATCTTGTAGTCGGTCCGCCAGGCGCGTACCCGCTCCCAGTCGACCCCGCCGATGGTGAACATCAACGTCACCGGCTGGCATTTGCCGTCCTCGGGCCGGCCCTGGCGCCATTCGCACCCAGCGCGAAAACCGACATCGCCGTCGCCGGTGCAGTCGATGACCCGCCTGGCCCGGACCATGGAGCGACCACTCTTGTTCTGGATCACCACGCCCGTGATCGCGCCATCCTCGACCACCGCGTCGCAGAAGTAGGTGTGGTAGAGGATTTCCAACCCACACTCCTGGGCCATGACCTCGAGCAAACGCTTCATCGCCTCGACGTCGTAGAAGGCGCTGCCGGGATGCAGGTCGCCGTGACCTTCCCGGCAGATGCGGGCGTAGAGCTCCCAGGCGATGCCGCCGACCACCTGCTGCGGGCCGAGCTCCTCGCCGCCCCAGCTCGAGCCGCGACACATGTAGCCATGGCCGCCGGCGGTGCCAACGCCACCGAGGCAGTTGTGCTGTTCGATCACCAAGGTCTTCAGCCCCTGTCGTGCGGCGCTGAACCCGGCGCCGATGCCGGCCGGACCGCCGCCCACGACCACCACGTCGTAATCGCCGCTGACCGGAATCTGTCGGGCGTCCTCGTTGTGATACTCCATGGTCATCTCCCCGGATGCCCAGATCGTATCTGACATCCCCAGCATGATCTTGTCCAGCCACGTCAGGTTTTGGAACATATCCGCTGCACAACGCCCTTCCGATGCCATAGTGAAGCCCATGACGCGCGCGCATGGACCGGCGACGGAACTGCTGGAGCGCAGTGAACGCGTGCTCGGCCTGCGTCTGTGCTTCCACGACCGTTCGATTCCGCGCGGCTTTCCCAAACGTTGGTGCGAACACGCCGATCCCGCTTGCCTTGCGGTCAAGCAGTCCCACCAGCGCCAGTGCTGCGCCTGGTGCGGCCTGCATCTTGAAAATGCGATGGCCGCCGACCCGCGCCCACGGATCCAGACCTGCCCGTTCGGTCACACCGAGATCGTCGCGCCCGTCCGCCGCGCGGCGGTACCGGGCGTGCTCTACGCCGGACCGGTATGGACGGGAGCCGGCCCGGCGCCGCGACCACAGCTGCGGCGCGAACCGGAACCCGGGTTCCTCGCCGATCGTCTGGGCATGGTCGCCGCACTGGCCCGCGCCCTGGGCGAAACCCTCAGCGGGGCCGAGAACGTCGTCGACGACCGCCGCGATACGATCATCGCCTTCATCCACCGCCAGCGTCAACAGATCCCCCGTTTGAGCGATCTGGCTGCCGACCTCGGCCTCTCCGTCTCACGTACCGGACATCTGGTACGCGAGCTCTTCGCCATGCCCTTTGCCGAACTCGCCCACGAGATCAAACTCCGCGAGGCGGCACACTACCTCGCCAACAGCGGCATGCCGATCCTCGGCATCGCGCTCCACTTCGGCTACAGCGACCAGAGCCACTTCACCCGCCGCTTCCGTGCCCGCTACGGCCGCACCCCGCGCGCCTACCGTCTACGCCACGCGAGCCGGACCTCGGTTTGAACCGCCGGGGACGGCCGCGACCCCCTCAGTGCTCACCGCCACAGAGCGGCCCCGCATCCGGACGGCAAGCCATCAGCCACCGCCAAGACCCTTTACCTCCCCATCAACTCTCCCGCCACCGCTTCCACCCGGTCGCGCCGGGGCTCGAAAGCCCGGAACACCAGATGCTGAGGGTGGGTCGCCTGCTGGATGCGATAGCGCTCGAGGGTGTCCGGCCCGCAGGACCGGGTGCCCAGTCCGCGATGGGCCTGGTCGATGGTCAGCGTCACCGTCGCAGGATGGAGCACTTCGTTGACGTGCATTGCCGCGTAGAGGTCCGCGGCGCTGGGATGCAACGCGCTGAAGGCGAAGTCCTGCTCGCCGCAGACGAGCAGGCCACGCTCCTCGCCGGCGAGCGCGCACCAGCGCGTGGCACAGTGCAGACCGCACTCCTGAGGCAGGACATAGGGGACGTATTGCTCGTCGACCCGAGCCCGATGGATGCCGGTCAGGCCGGCTGCCTGACGGTCGGGGTAGGTCTCGTGCGGGCCGAGGCCGTACCAGGTCAGCTGCGCGAGATCCGGCGGCAGGACCAGATCGATGCCGACCCGGGGCAGGTCGCGCACGCCGGGCGCCAGGGTGGTGACCAGTTCCAGGTGGACCGCCCCGGCGGTGTCGAGCCACCAGGTCTGACGGTGGCGAGCAAGCCGGACCGGCTCGCCGCCCTCCGGCTCGCCGCTGAGCACGCAGGTGCAGACCACGCGCGGACCATCCTCCCCGCGGCGTAGACGCGCCGGCTTCCAACTCCACCGCTGGCACGGCAGACCGAGACGGCGCCAGGCGCCCAGCGGCTTGTCCTCCTGCCCGGTCCATCGCTTGATCCCGTCGTTGTCGGTCGCGGCCCGCCATACGGTCGGTCGTGGTCCGCGCGCCAGCAGCTCGCCGCCGCCGGCATCGAATCCGCTGCAGGTCCCTGCCGCGCGGTCGAAGCGCAGGCGCGCCGACCCGGCCGTGAGTACGATCGCGCTCTCGTCGCTGTCCGCGTCGGGTGCTGCCGGGCGCGCGAGCGCTGGTGGCGCGGCGCGCTGCAGCACCACCTGCTCGCGTGCCAGCTCGTGCCCTCGCGGTGCCCAGGCGGTGGCGGCGCGCAGGGCGAAGACGACCCGGAGCACCCGTTCGCCCGGACCGGCGAGGGCGTCGCCGAGGTCCAGTTGCACGGTCTCCTCGGCTCCCGGTGCGGTGCGCAGGCGCGGCAGCCGCCCGCGGCGCACGCAGCGCCCGTCAACCAACAGCTCCCACCGCGCCGCGAGATGCGAGAGATCCTGGAAGTCCAGGCGGTTGTGGACCACGATCGTGCCCGGCGCGTCGAGCGCGTGCACCGCCGCCGGCCGCTGGCACCAGGCCACTTCGGCCATCGCCGGATGCGGCGTGCGGTCCGGAGCGAGCAGCCCGTTGATGCAGAAATTCGCGTCGTGGATGTCCTCGCCGCAATCGCCGCCATAGGCCCACCAGGCACGCCCCTGCCCGTCGTGGCGCAGCAGGCCCTGGTCGATCCAGTCCCAGATGAATCCGCCTTGAAGGCCGGGCTGGGCAACGAAGGCCTCCCAGTACTCGCGCAGGCAGCCGTTCGAGTTGCCCATGGCATGGGAATACTCGCAGAGGATCAAGGGGCGCGATTCCTCGTCGCGCAGTTCGGCCCATGCGACCAGCGCGTGGACCGGCGCATACATCGGCGCGATCACATCCGAGGACAGCGCGCCGGCGCCGGGCTCCTTGCGATTGCGCCGCGGCCAGTCGCGCGATGCACTCCAGCGGCCGGTGGTCGCCTCACAGTAGTGGACCACCCGCGAGGGGTCGCGACCGCGGACGTAGCCGGCGGCGGTGTCGTGGTTGAAGCCGTAACCGGATTCGTTGCCCAACGACCACATGACGATGCTCGGGTGATTCTTGTCGCGCTCGACCATCCGCGCCACCCGATCGAGGAAGGCGACCGTCCAGTCGGGATCCCGGGCCAGACGGTCGCCGGGCTGATAGGCATGGCATTCGACGTTGGCCTCGTCGATGACGTAGAGCCCGTATTCATCGCAGAGGTCGTAAAAATATGGGTCATTGGGGTAGTGCGCCGTGCGTACCGCGTTGAAGTTGTGCTGCTTCATCAGCTCGACGTCGCGCCGCATGTCTGCCCGCGAGACGGTCTTGCCGTGCTCCTGGTGGTGATCGTGCCGGTTGACGCCCTTGAACAGCACCGGCCGGCCGTTGATCCGCAACTCGCGGTAGGCGAGGTCGATGGTGCGGAAACCGGTACGCACCGCGGTCGCCTCGACCACCGCGCCGTCCGGGTCGCGCAGACTGACCACCACCGTGTACAGCTCCGGGGTCTCGGCCGTCCACGGCCGCACCCGCGGCAACGCGGCCTTGAGCGTGACCTCGCGTTGATGGTGCTCCTCCCACAGCAGCTCCGGCACCGCGGCGCACAGCGGTCGGCGCAGCCGGTCCCGGCCCTGCGCGTCGAGCAGCCGCGCCTGCACCGACCAGCCGGCGGGCCAGGTGCGCATCGCCCCGAGGCGCACCCCGACCGCGAGCCGGCCGCGGCGCAGATCGTCGTCGAGCTGCGCGCGGGCGAAGACGTCCTCCAGATGCATCGCCGCGGTGCTGTAGAGGTAGACCTCGCGGTGGATCCCGGCCATCCACCAGTGGTCCTGATCCTCGAGATAGCTGCCGTCCGACCAACGGATCACCCGGATGGCCAACTGGTTGCGCCCCGGGCGCAGCCAGGGGGTGCAATCGAATTCGCTCGGCAGGCGAGCGTCCTTGGCCATGCCCACGGCGTGGCCGTTGAGGTGGACGCTGTAACAGCTCTCCACTCCGCCGAGATGCAGCACCACCCGCCGGTCGCGCCAGCCGGACGGCAGATCGAAGGTGGTGCGGTAGACCCCGGTCGGGTTGGCGTCCGGAACCTCCGGTGGCTGGTAGCCGGCCCAGGGCATGGCAATATTGGTATAGATGGGCTGGTCATGGCCCTGGCAGGTCCAACAGCCGGGGACGGCTATCGTCTCCCAGTCGCTGTCGTCGCAGTCCGGACCGAGGCTGCGCGCCGAGACCTGTTCGGGCCGGGCGTGCAGCCGGAAGCGCCAACTGCCATCAAGCGACAGCCAGTAGGGGCTCCGCTCGCGTTCGCGCGTGATCGCCTGGGATTCGTCGGCAAAGGGCACGCAGGTAGCGCGCGACGGCAAGCGGTTGATCCCCGGGCAGGAGGGGTCGACCCAGAAACGTTCGGGCAGGTTGACGCGGGGCACGACGGCGGACATGGCGGCTCCTGGTGCGGTGAGCCCGGCAGGCTAGCGCCGGCGCGCATGCTTGCCAATATCACCACTGGCCACCAAGATGTGTTTTCTGGTATGCCACGGAGCCAGCCGTCGATGCCCGGATTCCCCGCCGCTGCGATACCCACGCACAGCGATTCGGTCTACCGCTCGCTGCAGGGGCCGGCGATGGCCCGGATCGGCGCCGGCTTTCTGCGCAAACCACAGGTGGCGGGCATCGAGCACCGCGACTACCGCCCACCGACCTATTCGCTGGTCTACGTCCTGCGCGGCAGCGGCGTCTACACCGCGGCCGACGGCCGCAGCGCCGGCCTCGCCCCCGGCAGCGCGTTCGAGCGCCGGCCCGACGGACCCCACACCTCAGCCATCACCCCCGGCAGCGACTGGTGCGAATGTTTCATCGACCTGAGCGCGGAGCTCTACCACGGCCTGGCCACCGTCCCCTTCTTCTTCGGCCGGCAGGCGGTGTGGAACCCCGGGATCCGCACCGCCATCCCCCACCGTGTCGGCGAGCTGGTGACCGCGCTGCGCGATGCGTCGGAAAGCGCGCTCGCGCCGATCCTGCTGCGCATGCTCGACCTGCTGCACGATCTGGTCGCCGCCGGCGTAGGGCAGGATGCCGACGACCGGCTGATCGAGGACGCCTGCCGCCTGCTCGCCGACGAGAGCGCCACCCGCACCCCGCTGCGCGCCTGGTGCGCGGCCCAGGGCGTCGGCTACGAACGTTTCCGCAAGCTCTTCGCCCGCCGCATGGGCATGCCGCCCGGTCGCTACCGTCTGCGCCGGCGCATGGACCACGCCTGTCACCTGCTGCAGGACACCGGGCTGGGCATCGGCGCGATCGCCGACCGCCTCGGCTACGCCTCGCCCTACGAGTTCTCGGCCCAGTTCCGCCGCCAGTTCGGTCGCCCGCCCAGCGCCTACCGCCGCGGTTGAGCCGCGACAACCATGCCGTCGCCGTCGACCACCACCCGCCAGGCGCGCCCGGCGGCACGCAGGCGTTCGCGGTGGTCTGCCACCGCGATCATGCCGGTCATCAGAGCGAACGCCACGGACGCCAATGGACCCATCACTGCGTCACCGCGGTCAGGGCATGCACCCATCGCGAGGCCCCGCTGTCGCGGGGAAGGCCAGCAATGATCCGATCCTGCTGCCCCCGTGCGCGGATCGGCGAGGACGCGCCGCCGCGGGCTGTTACAATCCGGTATGCCCACTTCGCTGACGGGTCCCTCAGAGCTCCAAACCTCGGAACCGCCAGCGAGTGGAGCCCGGCCAGGCTTGGCTGGGCGACCGGCCGACCGAGGAGCGGTTTTCTGCAAAAATGGGCCGTAGGCCCGCAGAAAACGCGGCCGGAGGCCGCGAACCCCGACCGAGGCCGTGGGGGTGTGCGCCGAAGGCGCGAGGGGGCAGCGCCCCCTCTGAT
>JBEPXK010000151.1:0-8435 GCA_041641915.1 Planctomycetota bacterium | reverse complement strand
CTCCACGTTACCGACTCTACCGCTTGCACTTACGGAAAACTGAGCCCGGCGGCGGCAGGAGTCGGGGTTGCTTCACCCCCTGAGCTGTACGCACAGGCCCACCTTGTTCGCGCATCGGCGAGGCGGCGGTGGCGGTCTGACAATTGAAACGCGCAGTACGAAGGGACACTCTGGGCAGCACCGCGTTCTCCGACTCACCGCCGCGGCATGGAATTGGCCATGCCATGGCGGAGCATACCCGAACCGGAAATGGAGCTGCCCCATGCCGCAACGACTGGTCGCCGAAGCCCTGGCCCACACCTTGTGGAAGCAGAACGTGCTCAGCGCCGAGCAGTGCGCCAGGCTCGCGGAGGTCCTGCTGCAGGAGCAGGTCGAGACCGTCGCCCACTTGCGCACCTGGACCGACCGGGCAACCGGCATCAGCGCCGAGCTCAGCCGGGCCATCCGTCGGGCGTTGCCGCCGGAGAACATGGGCCACTTCGGACCCTACGAGCCCCTGGCCTTCCTCGACCAGGGCGGCATGGGGGCCGTCTGGCTGGCACGATCGACCACCCCGGATGCACAGAGCGAGTTGGTCGTGGTCAAGGTGTTGCAGTCGAGTCTCGCCAACGGCGAGGAGTACCTGCATCGCTTCCGTCGCGAAGCAGAGATCATGCAGCGTCTGCAACATCCGAATCTGGTGTCGTGCCTCGACAGCGGCCTGGCTGCAGACAAGTCATTCTACACCGTCCTCGAACTGGTGCCGTTCCGCACCCTGCGCGATCTCGCCGCCCAACAACCGCTTCCGGAGTTGCTGGCGCTGCAGGTGATGCATCAGGTGGCCGATGTCCTCGCGCTCGCAGAGGAACACCACCTCATCCACCGCGACATCAAGCCGGGCAACATCTTCGCCGACGCCCAGGGTCGGGCACTGCTGGCCGACTTCGGCCTAGCGCGGTCGACCTCGGATGATCGCACCGCCTTGACCATGCAGGGCGCGATGGTCGGCACACCGCACTACATGGCTCCGGAGCAGATCCTGGGTACAGGGACGATCGACATCCGCGCCGACATCTACTCGCTCGGCGGGGCGCTGTTCTACGCGCTGGCCGGGCGCGAACCGTATTCTGGCAAACTCCACGAGGTACTCCACGCCCACCAGACCGCGCCGCCGCCGCGGACGCAAGATCTGCGAGCCGACGTGGGCGAGGCAACCGACGCGATCATCGCGACGGCGATGGCCAAACGGCCCGAGGACCGCCATCCGACCGCCGCCGCGTGCCGCGACGCGCTCGCGACGCGCATCCACGCGCTCGGGGGCGAGGTTCGCTGCTGGCACGCAGAGAGCCGAGCCCGGCTCGAGCCGACGATCCATGTCGAAAACCGCTCGCCGGGGTCGGGTCCGCGCAACACGGCACGCATCCTCAACGATCTCAGCCAGACCGCGTCGTTTGCCGGGCTTGTCCGACGTCAGCGTGACGATGGTGATGCGCAGATCGGTGACGATTCGACCGATGCGCTGGTCGACGGCACGACGCCCTGCGGCGGTGGTCTGGGTGACACCTCGGTCGTGGTCCGGGACGGCGATGCCTACGCCAGTTCCAACTGGGGTCGCTCCCAGAGCGCGCTGAGCACGCATGGCCACGGCAATGTCCCCGGACTCGTTGGCGACCTCGACGCTGCGATGGACCAGGATTGGATCGCCCTGGTGGAGAGCGAAGGGATCTCCCTGGTGCTGCTCTGGGCCCGTCCGGAGCTCTGTCTGGGCAAGATGCGCGAGCCACCGGTCGCTATCTGTCTGCGCAACTATCCGGTCAAGGTGCACAAGCAAGCCTGCCAGCAGGTGAGCCGACAGCATCTGCGACTGGCGTACGATCCGTGCGTGGGCGCGATGCGACTCGCGGACCTCGGCAGCGCCAACGGCACCACCCTCGATGGCAGTCCGCTCGACGCGCATGCACCGCTCGCCCTGGCGCCTGGCCCCGATCACAAGGTGGTGGTCGCCGGCACGATCTCGCTGCGCATGCGGGTGATCGCCGCTGCGAGCCATGTCGGGGTCGTCATCCCCGGGGCGCCGGCTTCGCGTCGCACATCGGTCTGCGGCATCGAACACGCCCATCCCTACGACGGCGTGGTCCTCTCCCGCCCGGACAACTACCCTGAACTCGCTTACGCGATGGTGCTACGCCGGTTGAGTATTGGCGCGGCCGACGCCGATCTCACCCTCGTCGGCGGCATCGGCGGCGAGACGATCGAGGTCGGTCGTTGGGATGGTCGCTGGATCTGGCGCCCGGCGGGACAGAGCGCGAGCTGGATGCCGCTGAGCGATGGCGACCTCGTGCGCTGCGCCGGCAAGCACCTGACGGCGCTACCGGCCCACTACGGCCGCTTCCACTGAGCAGGCCGTCTACTGCGCTGCGCTCGGCACGCCGGGGACGACGATGGTGAAGGGCAAGGAGGCCGCCACCGTGTCGCTGTCCGAGGTCAAGAGGATGGAGAAGACCTCGGTACGGTCACTGGTACTGGCTGTGGGTGTCCACACGAACGTCAGGATCGAGCCGTCGGCCGAGAGGCTCGGCTGGCCGACGCCGACCGGTGGTTCCTCCTGGAGCAGGGAGGTGCCGCCCGGAATGGCCGGCGACAAGCGCAGGGACCAGGTCGACGCGACATCAGCTACAGCGGCAAGAGGCGGATCGTCGACCAGGTAGGGGATGCCGCCTGCATCGGGTCGGGCGATGACGAGCTCGACCTGTTCTGGAGTCTCGTTGACACCGTCGCTGATCAGCAGGTGGAGGGTCTCCGTGCCGTAGGCGTCGGCGACCGGCGTGTAGTCGAAAGACCAGACGGTGACCGGCTCGACGATGCCATGGTCGCTGTCGGGGGAGACGTCGGCGTCGAGGGTTCCGCCCGACGGGTCGAAGGTCAGCGTGCCGAGGGTCGGCTCAGCTTCGCTCGGATCCAGCCGGATCGAGAGCAGTGTGCCCTCGGGGTCGCGGCAGCGGAGATGTCCGGAGAAGGTGACGTTGCCAGCGAGGACGGCCCGCTTGCTCTGGCTGTGTTCAAATACCAGGTCCTCGTGGGCTTCATCGATGGCATCGATGACGATCGTGCGCGTCTGTGTGGACGCGCCTTCGATGCCGTCGTCCAGCGTGATGTAGAAGGTGCGCGTGCCGTCCTGGAGGGCGCGCGAGCGGTTCTCGAACCGGACCCGATCCAGGAGGTCGGTCAGGGCCGACCGATCGGTGGAGCTGGTGTCGGGGACCGCGGCGGGTCCGAGGGCGATGACGAGGTCGTTTCCACTCAGGCCGTCAGCGGTGGTGTCGATGGTGCCGAGGATGCGGCCGGGGTCGTTCTGCCAGCGGAGGGTCACGCCGTCTGCATCGACAGTGATGCTGCCGGTGGTATCGATCGAGATCCGGTCATGCTCCAGGGGCTCGGCGAAGCGCAGGGTCAGCGTGCCGCTATCGAAGTCGGCTTGGGTATCCTTGATCTGGGTGAAGCCGGAGGCGGGCTCGAGCGGCTGGATCTGGGCGGCGGTGAGCCCGGCGGTACGTTCGGTGTAGGTCAAAGACGGGCCGACCCCTTCGAACACGGGGGTGCCGTCCTGGCTGCCGATCCTGATCGGCAGCCAGAGCTGGGGCGAGTGGGTGTGCGTGGCCGATCCGACGGTGAAAGCCAGATAGTCCGTCTTGTCGCTGTCCTCTTCGTGCTCATAGCGGACCGAGCCCGCATCGATGTCGGCTTGGGTGAACGCATCGCCGACCTCGAGGGCGGTGTCATCGGGGCCGACGAGCGTACCGTGCTGGGGCACGCCCTGCAGCCGGTAGCGGATCGCGTCGGTATCGCCGGCGGCGTCGGTATTGATGAAGGCGAGCACGTCTGCGGTCACGGTCGCGATACCCTGTCGGTTGACCGTGAGCTCGACGCAACGGCGCGCGTCTGTCGTGAGGCCAGCGGCCGTCTGCGGCCGGACATGGCGACCGGACGCAGTGGTGGTGACGAAATGCCAGGCGGTGGGGTCCACGATACCTTCGAAGGCAGCGCCTGTCTGCGAACTGATGAAACCGTCAGAGATCGCGAGGTGCCAGGAGCCTCCCGCGGCGAACGACTCGGTCAGAGGGATGACCAGGACGCCGCCGGTCGGACCGTTGGCGATCCAGGTCCGGTCGCCGAGGTCCGGCAACGCGGAGCCCGTGTCTTCGTCGACGAGCGTCAGGCCGGTGGTCGCCGTCTGGTGGATCGGCTGGTCGAAGGTCGCATAGAGAGCCACCAACTGCCCGGCCCCCACGGCCGCATCGGCGGCGGGGGTCTTGGCCACCAGCTCCGGCTTGTCCTGGCCGAACAGGCACGTGGTCGTGCAGAGCAGGACCACGCACAAGCAACACCATCGCTGTCTCGTCGCATGGGACATCTGCATCAGTTGTTCCCCGTCGGGGTGGCGGGAACCGTCAGGGTCACCGGTTGGGCTGTGGCCGCCTGCGAGGCCGTGGCGACCGCCACGATGAAGAAGCTATGGGTCGTGTCCTCGACATTGGCGGGTGGAGTCCACGCGATCCGGGCGGTGTTGTCGCCGGCGTCGGTGATGGTCATGCCGGTCGGGAAGGAACCGGCGAGACGGAAACCGGCCGGGTCGTCGGTGCCGTCGAGGCGGACCGTTGCGATCAGGCGGGCCTCGGGGGCCTGGGTCATGACCGGGTCGGACACGATGCGCGGCTGCGGATCGTCGGCGCCGGTGACGCGCAGCACGTAGGTCTCGGTGACGAGATGGTGGTTCGCATCGCTGTTGGGGTTGTCGAAAATATCCTGCCAGGCGACCGTGTCCGGCGCGTCGGTCACCGCGATGATGAGGGTGTCGTCGCCGCCGTCGCTACCGGGCGTGTAGGTGAGCCTGGTGCCGGTGATGGCGGCGGCGCCAAAGACCTGTGTCGAGTCGGGATGGACGGCGAAACGCAAGCGGTTGGACTCCGGGTCGTCGGCGGTGAGGTCGGTCGCGAAGGCGACGCGCGCCGCCGTACCGATGGCGCCCGGTTCATGGCCGACGATGCGCGGTTCGCTGGGCGGATCGTTGCTGGCCTGGATCTGGATGTCGACCGTCGTCGCGGTCTGCTTATCGCCATCGGACAGCGTGAGGGTGAGTTGGCGCGTCTCGCTGGAGAGCGAGGTTTCGCCGTTGCTGAAGCGCAAGGCCTCCACCAGCGCACGCGTGTTGGCGTGGGTGGACCCCGCGGTGAGGCTGATGTCGAGCCGGTCACCGCCATCGGTGGTCGCGCCGATCACCGTGGTGCCGCTGCTGATCAGGCCGCTGGAAGGGTTGAGGCTGATCCCACCGTGGTTTGCCACCGTCAGCGTGTCACCGGACAGGGGGGCATCGAAGGCCACCGTCAGGGAGCCGCCGTCGAAGGTCGGGTTGTCGACATCGCCGATTGTAATCTCCGGTCCGGTGGCCAGGGCGATCGCCCCGGAGCTGCCCTCGATGAACAGCGGCACGGGTGGCTGCGTGATGCTGAACGTGGGAGCCGCGTTGATCAGAGCGCGGGTGACGATGACCCAACGGACCTCCGATTGCCGGCCCTCGGCGTCGGTTACCTGTACCGCGAAGCTATCGGTGCCGTTGTCGTAGTGGGCGCTGGGGCGGTGGAAGGACATGGCCCCGCCGGAAAGGTCGGCGGCAGTAAATGTGGTCACGGCGGTTCCGTTCCGGTGGATCTCCCCGGCGCTCGGTACGACGATCACGTCGACAGTCAGATCGCTGAGCGCATAGGTGGCACTGCGCGGCTCGAGGTCGGTGACGGTCAGTGGCAGGTCGCTCTGAGTGCCCAGGTCGAGTCTGAAGTCGCCCTCCAGCCACGGGAGGCCGGTGGTTTCGGTGACAAAATTCCAATCGGTTGCGGTGACGGCGGGAAGCGCGTTGCCGGCGCGATCGCTGATGGCCCCCGCCTGCGTGGTCAGGTGGTAGGCGGTGGCCGGCTGCAGGGCGATGCCCGGCTGCAGCTCGAGGTCGTGACGCGACCCCGGGGGGTTGGTGCTGATGTCGAACGTCTGGACATCCTGCGCCCCCTGCCAGAGGGTGATCGCGGTCGGCGATCGTGTGTAGACGGGCTCGCTGAAGGCCACCTGCAACCTGCGCACGTCCGGAGCGGCGGTGCCGTTGTCTGCCGGCACGCAGGCGGGACGGTCGTGGGCGGGAGCGGTGGTGTCGCGTTCCAGGTTCAGGCCGTTCGAGGCGACGCTGGTGTTGCCGGCGGCGTCGGTGGCGGTGACGGTGATGACGTGGGTGCCATCCGGGAAGAGGGTGCCATCGCTCATGTCGAGCGTGGCCGACCAGGCGCCGCTGCTATCGGCGGTTTGGGTGGCGAGCGCGGTGGAGCCCGCGAACACGGTGAGGGTAGCTGCAACTTCGGCCGAACCGGTGAACGTGGGAGTCGTGTCGGCAGTGAGGTCATCGGTATCCGAGAAACCGAGGTCACTCGTAGCGGCGAGGTCGGGGAGGGACGGCGCGACCGGCCTTGTGGTGTCGAGGGTGATGACCAGCGCGGCCGAGGCGGCGCCGGTATTGCCGGCGGCGTCGGTGGCGGTGGCGGTGATGGGGTGGGCGCCATCCGCGAGGGCTGTCACGTCGGTGGTGATCGACCAGGAGCCGGCGCTGTCTGCAGCACCGGTGCCGATCGCGGTCGCGCCGGCGTGGACCTGTACAGTGGCGTCGTTCTCGGCCGTGGCGGCGAAAGTAGGGGTGGTGTCGTTGGTGATGTCGTCGGCATGCGATCTGCCGCTGTCGCTGTCGGCAAGGAGGTCAGGCGTGGTTGGCGCGGCTGGCGCGGTGGTGTCGAGAGAAATGGTCAGGACGGCAGATACCGCACCGGTATTGCCGGCGACGTCGGTCGCCGTCGCCGTAATGTCGTAGGGGCCATCAGTGCTCGTCGTCATGTCGGTGGTGATGGCCCAGCTGCCGGTGCCGCTTGCGGTACCCGTGCCGATCTGGACCCCGTCGGCGCGCACGCTGATGACCGCCGCGGCCTCGGCGGTTGCCGCAAAGGTCGGCGTGTTGTCGGCGGTGTGGTTGTCGCTGGCGGAGGAGCCGGTATCGCTGCCTGCCACGAGATCGGGCACGGTCGGCGTCGCCGGCGCCGCTGTATCGATGACAATGGTCAGGGGGGACGAAGCGGGACCGGTGTTGTCGGCAGCGTCGGTCGTGGTGGCGGTGATGGCGTAGGTGCCGTCGGCCAGGCTGGAGAGATCCGCAGTCAGCGACCAGGCGCCGATGCCATCGGCGGCACCGGTCGCGATCGAGGTGGCGCCGGCGAACAGTTCGATGTTCGCGTTCGCTTCGGCCGTGCCGGTGAACTCCGGCATGGTGACGTTGGTGCGATTGTCGCTGTCCGAATCGCCGCTGTCGCTGGCAGCCGCGAGATCCGGGACAGAGGGAGCGGCCGGCGCCGTGGCATCGCGGATGAGCGTCAGGCTGGCGGACCCGGCGCTCGTATTGCCGGCGGCGTCGGTCGCGGTGGCGGTGATGGCGTAGGTGCCGTCGGCCAGGCTGGAGAGATCCGCGGTCAGCGACCAGGCGCCGCTGCCATCGGCGGCACCGGTTGCGATCGAGGTGGCGCCGGCGAACAGTTCGATGTTCGCATTCGCTTCGGCCGTGCCGGTGAATACCGGCGCGGTGACGTTGGTGAGATTGTCGGTGACCGAATCGCCGCTGTCGCTGCCGGCAGCGAGATCGGGGGGCGATGGAGCAGCCGGCTGGGTCGTGTCACGCGTGAGCGCGAGGCTGAGGGACGCCGCGCTCGTATTGCCGGCGGCGTCGGTCGCGGTGGCGGTGATGGCGTAGGTGCCGTCGGCCAGGCTGGAGAGATCGGCGGGCAGCGACCAGTCGCCGACGCCATCGGCGGCACCGGTTGCGATCGAGGTGGCGCCGGCGAACAGTTCGATGTTCGCGTTCGCTTCCGCCGTGCCGGTGAATACCGGCGTGGTGACGTTGGTGCGATTGTCGCTATCCGAATCGCCGCTGTCGCTGGCAGCCGCGAGATCCGGGGGCGAGGGAGCGGCCGGCGCCGTGGTATCACGCGTGAGCGCCAGGCTGGCGGACGCAGGGCTCGTATTCCCGGCGGCGTCGGTCGCGGTGGCGGTGATGGCGTAGGTGCCGTCGGTCAGGCTGGAAAGATCAGCGGTCAGCGACCAGGCGCCGACGCCATTGGCGAGACCGGTTGCGATCGAGGTGGGGCCGGCGAACAATTCGATGTTCGCGTTCGCTTCGGCCGTGCCGGTGAATACCGGCGCGGTGACGTTGGTGAGATTGTCGGTGACCGAATCGCCGCTGTCGCTGCCGACAGCGAGATCGGGGGGCGATGGAGCAGCCGGCTGGGTCGTGTCACGCGTGAGCGCCAGGCTGGCGGACGCCGCGCTCGTATTCCCGGCGGCGTCGGTCGCGGTGGCGGTGATGGCGTAGGTGCCGTCGG
>JBEPXK010000150.1:0-8452 GCA_041641915.1 Planctomycetota bacterium | reverse complement strand
CTGCCGATCGAGGTCCTCGGGCAGGACCACGGTGGCGTAGGCGTCGTGGATCCGGATCGCACCGATGGCGTGGCCCGGCAGGCCGAGTTCGTTGGCGATCGCGCCGACGATCATCCCCGGCCGGGCGCCGTGGACATGACCGACGTCGAGGCGGAAGCGCAGGCCGCTGCGATCGAGCTGCCGACGTGCGCCGTCACCGCGGCCCTCGCGCTTGCCGGCAGCCGGTCGGCGCGGCTCGCGCGTGCGCGGGACCTCGTCGACGAACAGCTCGTCGCTGCCGTGGATCAGGCGGGCCATGGCGGCCACCGCCCGCACCGGGTCGAGGCCGTGCTCGGCGATCAGGCTCGCGGCGAGCTGCTCGAACTGGCCCAGGTCGCCGTCGGCCTGCGCGAGCACGCGCGCAGCGAAGCGCTCGCCACGGCGGCGGTTGATGGTCGCAGCGCTGGGCAGCTCCATCTCGGCGATCGGCTGACCGCTGCGGCGCTCGATCGTGCGCAGGAACCCGCGCTCGCGCGGGTGCACGCAGGAGATCGCCGCACCGCTGCGCCCGGCCCGGCCGGTGCGCCCGATGCGGTGGATGTAGGTCTCCGGGTCGCCGGGCAGGTCGCGGTTGATGACATGGCTGATGCGCGGTACGTCGAGGCCGCGCGCGGCGACGTCGGTGGCCACCAGCACGTCGAGCCCGCCGGCGCGGAAGCGCGCCACCACCGCCTCGCGACGTTCCTGGGGCATGTCGCCGTTGAGCACCTCGGCCTGGATCCCGCGCGCCACCAGCGCCGTGGCCACCTCGGTGGTCGCGGCCTTGGTGCGGGTGAACACCAGCACGCCGTCGGTCTCCTCGCCCTCGATCATCCGCGCGACGGCCTCAGTCTTGTCGCAGCCACGCATGAACCAGCAACGCTGGTCGACGGTGGTCGCGGCGGTGCTCGGTGACGCGGGGCGCACGGCGATCGGATCGTCGAGATGGCGCTTGGCGATGGAGCGGATCGGGCCGGGCATGGTGGCCGAGAACAAGGCCATCTGCCGGTCCCGCGGCAGCTGTTCGAGGATCCATTCGACATCCTCGATGAATCCCATACGCAGCATCTCGTCTGCCTCATCGAGCACCAGGCAGCGCAGGGAACCGGTCTCGAGCGTGCCGCGGCGCAGGTGGTCCATCACCCGCCCCGGGGTACCCACGACCACAGTTGCCCCCTGGCGCAGGGCGCGCAGCTGGTCGCGATAGCCTGCTCCGCCGTAGATCGTGGCCACCTTCGCGTGGGGCAGCCCCCCGGCGTAGGCACTGCAGGTCTCTGCCACCTGCCCGGCCAGTTCGCGCGTCGGCGCGAGGATCAGCACCTGCGGCGCGGCCACGGCCGGGTCGAGCCGGGCGAGCAACGGCAGGGCGAAGGCAGCGGTCTTGCCGGTGCCGGTCTGGGCCTGCCCGATGACGTCGCGACCCGCGAGCACGTGGGGGATGATCCCGGCCTGGATCGGGGTCGGTTCGGTGTAACCGCGCGCGGCGATGGCGCTGAGCAGCGCCGGCGGCAGGTCGAGTTCATCGAAAGCGGACACGCAGACGGGGTCCGCGTCGAGGACGGAAGCAGGAGGCATATGGGAACACCAGATCGGGCCGGCGGGGGAAAGATCGTCGCGCGGGTCCGACCAGACCGCGAACGTCGCAGGAAGCCCGCCGATCGGGCAGCGGGACGCGCCCGGCCACCGGCGGCCGCGGCCTGGCCGGAGCCGGCTGCGGGAAACGCAGGTTACCGTCATTCGACGATTGTACATGCCAATCCGCCGTGCCCGCCACACGCACCGGGCGCGAATCGCGTGATCCCCCCGGCGATCCGGAGCGAAACCGCCTGCCTGCCGTTGCGCGCGCCCCGCCGGTGCCGAATATGGCGCGCATGGACACCCACCCCGCCATCTCGGTGGTCCTCGCGACGACCGCCTCTCCCCCCGCAGCGCGCTGGTGGCGCCGCTGCGCGCTGCCGCCCCTTGCCGCGCTGCTCACGCTGCTGGCCGCGCTCGCCGGCTGCTTCGGCTCGGCCGGGAACGATGACCAGCGGCCGGGCGTGGGCGTCAGCGTGCCGCCGCACGCCTGGCTGGTCGAACGCCTTGCCGGGGATGCAGTACGCATCCACATCGCGGCCCCCCCCGGGGCCAGCCCCGCGACCCACCAGCCGAGCGATGCCGACATGCTCGCGCTCAAGCGCTGCGCGCTGTACATCCGCACGGGGGTGCCGATGGAACAGGGATCGTGGTTCACCGCGCTGCACGACGGCCCACAGATCATCGACGCCCGCGCGGGGGTGGAGCTGCGCGAGATGGAGGATCACGACCACGGCGAGCCCGACCACCACGACCACGGATCCGAAACGGGCATGGACGGCACCGATCCGCACATCTGGCTCGCGCCCGATGCCCTGCTGGCCCAGGTGGAAACGATCGCGACGGCGCTGCGCGAGCTCCTGCCAGAACGCCACGCGCAGATCGACAGCGCGGCGGGTGAACTGCGCGCGCAGCTCGAACAGCTCGATGCCGAGTTGCAGCAGCTGCTCGGCGACCACCACGACAAGACCATGCTCGTCTACCACCCCTCCTGGGGCTATCTCGCCCGACGTTACGGCTTCGCGATGCGCGCGATCGAGGTCGCCGGCAAGGATCCGACCGACGCCGAGCTCGCCCAGCTCGAACGCGAACTCGCCGCTCTGGCCACCGACACCCTGTTTGTGCAGCCACAGATCCACGGCCGCGGCGCCGATCGCCTGGCCGAGGTGCTCGGGCTCTCGGTGGTGCGCATCGACCCCCTCCGCCGCGACGTGCCCGAGAACCTGCGGCGCGTCGCCGGGCTGTTGCGGCAGTCCTGGAGTGGCGGATCCGACACGCCGTGAATCCGGTCATCGTGGTCGAGGGGCTGCGCTTCGCCTACCACGGTCGCGGTCCGGTGGTGCTCGAAGACGTCAACTGGGCCGTGCCGGATCGGGGCTTCGTGGCGCTGATCGGACCCAACGGCGGCGGCAAGACCACGCTGCTCAAGCTCTGCCTCGGCCTGCTGCGCCCGGACGCCGGCCGGATCCGCCTGCTCGGCGACGCCCCCCGCCGCACGCGCCATCGCATCGGCTACATCCCCCAACGCGATAACATCGACACCGACACCCCGCACGACGCGCTGGAGGTGGTGCTCACCGGCCGCCTGCCCCATGCGCGCTGGGGCTTCCGCTACGGCCGCGCGGACCGCGAACGCGCCCTGCACGCGCTCGAGCGCGTCGGCCTGGCCGATCACGCCCGTCGCTCGCTCGCCGAGCTCTCCGGTGGCCAGCGCCAACGCGTGCGCATCGCCCGCGCCCTGGCCGCCGAGGCCGACATGCTGATGCTCGACGAGCCGCTCACCGGCGTCGACCCGGTAACCGAAGAGAGCCTGCTCAGCCTGCTCGACGAGCTCAATCGCGAACACAGCATCGTCATGGTCAGCCACGATGTGGCCTGCGTCTCGCGCCACGTGACCCACGTCGCCTGCTGCAACCGCTGCGTGGTCATGCATACCATCGACGAGATCGGCGATGCCGACGTGCACCGCCTCTACCACGAACCGGGGCACTGCCGCCCGCTGGTGCACCAGCACGGCTGCCCCTTCGGCCCCGAACCGGAGGGCTGAAGCGTGGGAGCCCTCGACGCCCTCTCGCTATTGCTGCCGAGCCTGCTGGCCAGCCTGCTCGCGGCGGTCGCCTGCGGCGCCACCGGTCCGCTGGTGGTCAGCCGGCGGATGGTGTTCCTCGCCGGCGCCATCGCCCACGTCGCCATCGGCGGCGTCGGCGCGGCGCTGTTCCTGCGCCATCACCTCGGCTGGAGCTGGCTCGACCCGGTCTACGGCGCACTGGTCGCGGCCACGCTCGGGGCGTTGTTGCTGGCGACCATCCGCCACGTCGCCCGCGACCATCTCGACACCCTGATCGGTGCCTCCTGGGCCGTGGGCATGGCCGTCGGCGTGGTGCTGGTCAAGCTCACCCCCGGCTACCACTCGGAGCTGATGAGCTATCTGTTCGGTTACCTCTCGGCCACCGGCTGGAGCGACGTCTACCTGCTCGCGGGGCTGGTCGCCGTGCTCGCGGTCGTGCTGCTGCTGTGCTTCAAGCGTCTGGTCGCAGCCGGGCTCGATCCGCAGCAGCTCCGGCTGCAGGGGATGAGCGTCTGGGCCACCGACGCCGTGCTGCTGGTACTTGTGGCGCTGAGCGTGGTCGCGCTGACCCGGGTGGTGGGGCTGATCCTGGTCATCGCCCTGCTCACCCTGCCCACGGCCACCGTCGGCCGGTTCACCCGGCATCTGTCGACCACCATGCTCTGCGCCACCGGCCTCAACCTGTTCCTGGTCACGGTGCCGCGGGCGCTGGTCTTCGGTTCGCCGATCGCGCCCGAGCCGGCGATCGTACTCAGCGCCGGGATGGTCTACCTCGCGGCCTTTCCCCTCGAAGCCGGATGGCGGCGCCTGCGCCGCCGGCGCGCAACGCAGCCGCCGAACGCCGCCACCGACGCGCCACGCAGCGCGATAACGCGCAGCGGCAACATGGGCGCAGACGATGGATCGCCCGGATCGGACGCCTAGACTCCCCACCATGGCCCAGGATCCCGCCGATTGGCCGCCCGGACCGGCCCGCGACCGCGCCCTGGCCCACCGCGCCCGTCACGGGCCGCGCTGGGCGCAGGACTTCTCGCGCATGGTCGATCACTGGATGCGCTCGCCGGAGGTCAAGCGTCTGGCCCGGCTGCGCAAGGTCGGCGACGTGGTCGCCGGTGTGCTCGCGCCGCACGAACGCGAGCGGATCGAGATCGTCTCGGTCCACCAGGGCACGCTGACCATCGCGGTCGCCGACACCATGCTGCTCTCGGAATTGCGCAACCACCGGCAACACGAGCTGGTGCACGAACTGGTCGAGCAGGGCACCGGCGTTGGGCGGGTCCGCTTCCGGCTCGCGCGCAGCGCACCGCAACGCGGGCGCCGGCGCTGAGCCGCTGCGGGGGTCCGCCCCCTCGACATCGCCGGTCGTGTGGCTACTTTGATCCGAGCCGCATTGCGCGCAATCCCACCGCCAACGCACGAGGAAACCCGATCATGCCGTTCATCCAGAAACCGTCCAAGGGCTCCACCACCGTCGGCCTCTTCGCACCCTGTGACCCGCGCATCGACGCGGACAGCCGCACCCGGGCGCTGAACATCGTCGGCATGACCGGGAACATCCTCAAGGGGATCAAGCTGCCGTTGAACCAGCGCCTGGGCATCTACGTCGCCAGCCGTGCGGTCGAGGGCGAGGCCGACGCCGACGCCGTCGCCGACGAGTTCAAGGCCAACGGCGTGGAGGCGATCTGCATCGTCCCCGATACCTGGTTCTACCCCGGGCGCACCGCGCTCGCGTTGACCGCGCACTTCCCGCGCTCGACCCCGATCTGCTTCCTCGCCGGCAACAACGCACCCAAGCCGGGCGTGGTCGGCGTCGACGCCGGCGTCGGCGCCTATGCCCAGACCGGCATCCTGACCCACGCGATCATCGGCAACATGCCCGAGACCGGCATGAACCCGGAGTTCGACGACACCACCAAGGGCGAGATCCTCGACCTGGTCTGGGCGATGGTCGCCGCGGTCTGGCTGCGCGGCAAGCGCGTGGTCTGCGCCGATGTCGACTCGATGCAGATGGAGACCGCCCTGAACAGCGTTCACGCGGCGCGGCGCTATCTCGGCATCGAATCGACCCGCGAATCGATGAAGCTGTTCGCCGACATGCTGCGCGACGACAAGGGCTACGACAAGGCGGAGCTCAAGGAGCTCTATGCCTGGGTGACCGAAAAACAGTGGAAGGATCGCATCTTCACCAAGGCCGAACAGATCAGCGCCAAGGGCAAGTCGATCTACACCCAGCCCGGAAAACACAGCGCCGACAAGCTGACCAAGGCCCAGCAGGAGAAGCTCAAGGAGGAGCTCAAGCTCTACCTCTGCCTGCGCGACTACATGGCCAGCGTCAACGCCATCGGCGGCGGCTGGACCAGCCAGCTGGCCTGGGGCTCGGACCTGCGCGGCACCCCGATGGCCTGCGCCGACATCGCCGAGGCGCTGTTCAACTCGACCTTCGACCATACCGGCAAGAAGCCGGTGCTGCCCTTCGGCACCGAGAACGACTTCCAGGGCCTGCTGACGATGGTCTGCTACGCCGCGCTCACCGGCGGCGAGCCGACCCTGTTCGCCGACTACCGCAAGGTCTACGAGCCCTGGGAGATCCAGCGCAAGGCCGACGAGCTGGGCGTGACCCTGGATCCACAGACCCCCTACATGCAGCTCGGCTGCGTCGACATGGACAACTCCGGCTCCGGCTCGCTCGACTGGGCGACCGACTCCTACCTGTTCGAGGTCTACGGCCACTACTTCCCCGGCGGCGGCTTCTCGACCGGCTTCCTCTCGCCGGGCGGCATCGACTGCCTCGCCGGCCGGCTCGCCTACAGCGACGTCAACGGGATGTACACCATGGTCTGCGACGAAGCGATGTCGGTCGATCTGCCCGAACCGATCGCCGAGGCCTTCATGCATGCCTCCAACTACACCTGGCCGCACACCTGGCTGACCTTCAAGAACGTACCGGCCTCGATCAACAAGTACTGCTGCCCGGCCAACCACATCCACATGGTGCAGAAGCTGCCCAAGCGTCGCTGGCAGTACTTCTCCGACTACACCAACATCCTCAACGCCGAGTGGGAATGCCATAGCTGCGGCTTCACCGAGGGCGTGGACCGGATCCAGCCGATGCTCTATCGCACCGCCGGGGGCGAGACCGCGGCCAAGACCCGGCTCGCCGGACGCTGATCGTGTCGCGCGCCGTCGCCAGCAGCCGGGCCCAGCGCGGGCCCGGCGTGCTGCTCGGCATCGGCCTGGCCCTGTTCGGGGCCGGGCTGCCGGGCGTGGAATGGACCGCGGCGCCGGCGCACACGCTCTACCCGCGGTACGTCGCCGATCCCCAGCCGCCACAGATGCGCGGCGGCTTGCTTGTCGCCTTCGACAGCGACCTCGAGGATCGCTGGGGCGTGGGCTCACAGCGCTGGCTGCTCCACGCCGGCGAACGCATGCCCTTCGCCCGCGCGACCTTTGGCGCGCAGGACGAGCACCGGATCCAGATCGACGGCGAGGCCGGGGTCTACGGTCAGTTCGACCTCGAGAACGGTCTTGATAACATCGGCTGGGACGGCTGGCTCGCGCTGCGCTTCAGCTACCACCGCGAAGGATCACCGGTGGCGCTGAAGCTGGCCTACCGCCACGAATCGAGCCATATCGGCGATGAGTTCATCGAACGCACCGGGCGCGGCCGGATCGGCTACACCCGCGAGGACCTGGTCCTCGGTGCGGCGTGGAGACCGCGCGACGAGCTGACCGCCTACGGCGAAGCCGGGCTGGGCGTGAACACCAGTGCCGATTTCCAGGAACCGGGCTACGCCCGGATCGGCCTGCAGTACAGCGATCCCACCCCGCGCTTCGGCCCCTGGGGCTACGCGGCCGGGGTCGACGTACAGCTGTTCGAGGAGAACGACTGGGATCCCGGGGTCAGCCTGCGCTGCGCGCTGCACGCCGGCCTCGCGGCCGGGCGCAGCCTGGAGACGGCGATCGAGTTCTACTCCGGCCGCAGCGTGCTCGGCGAGTTCAGCCGGGATGACGAGCGTTACCTCGCCCTGACCATCACCTACGATCTATGAGAACGCCGCGTCTGATGCGCGCCGCCACGGCGAGCTGGGATAGCCTGGAGCGATCGCCCCGCATCGCCGACGATGGACGCAGCGACACGACCGACGACGCGCACGCGCATCGCACTCGGGAGGCATGAGCATGGCTGATTCGCGACCCGACCGCCGCTCCACCGAACCCTATGACCAGGGCACCGATCTGTTCCGGGGCTGGGACTCGCTGCCACCGGATGACGCGCCGGCGCCGGCGCAGCCACAACCACCACCGCCCCAGGCGATCGACCTGCCCCCCGCGGCCCAGAACCAACCGCCACGCCAGGCGCGCCGGCATCCGCCGCCACCGCCGCAGTCGGACCCGAACGCGGCGATCACCCCGGCCCGACCGACCCATACCACGCGCGGTACGCCGGCGGGCCAGGGCTCGCCTTCGTTGAGCACCCGCAGCGCGGGCCTGTCCCCCTGCAGCTCGGGATGCGGTGTCTCGCAGCCCGTCGTGGGTGGCAGCACCTGGGCCTTGAGCGCCATGGCCGCCTTCAACATCCCGGCCAGCCCGGCCGCGGCCTTCGTGTGCCCGATGTTGGCCTTCACCGAACCGACGGCCGCCGGCGCCACCGTGGCCGAGGCTTCACGGCGTGCTCGCGACAGCACGCGCAGCTCGGTGGCATCACCCACCGACGTACCCGTGCCGTGCCCTTCCATCAAGGCCACCGTATCGGCACCGAACCCGGCCCGCTCGTAGGCGCGGCGCACGGCC
>JBEPXK010000149.1:0-8455 GCA_041641915.1 Planctomycetota bacterium | reverse complement strand
ATGATCATGCCACGCGATGGGTGGAAGGCCTGCTCTTGCCTAGCCGTGGGCGCACTGCGTGTCCGGTCGAACTGGAGGCACGTGATCGTTCCGCTGGCCACCGCAAGAACGGTAGGTGCAGTGACAGTCGTAGCTTGTGCCTGTAGGTGCAACGGACGGGTGTTCTATGAGCATTTCACCATCGCCGCTGAACCGGACCGACTGCAGGTGACCGCAGGTGAGGAGTGGGCGCGTGGCGACTTCCCCTCCAACTATTCCCGCTCCCACACACCGTGCCTAGTCGGCGGCTTTCTGTTCGTCCGCGGGCAGTCCGCGCTGCGCTGCTTCGATCTGCGGCGACGATGAACTTCTCATCAAAAGCGCGCTGCCGGATGGCCGGCCGGCCTGTTGAAGAGCGCGCCGTGCAGGTCGAGTTCGGCCTCGATCTCGGAGAGCAGGTCGAAGGGCGGCCCTCGCCTGCGGCCTGCCGGCGGAGACCCTCGCCCATCCCTGGTTCGCCGAGCGCACCGCCGTCCACCTCGGCATGCTGGGACCGCACAGCCCGCTTCACCGGGTTGACAGCGAATTCACTGGCCAGCGCCATCCAGAGCCTCGCGGCAGCGGCTCGGCGACACGCCGAAGGCCTGCTTGAAGGACTTGGAGAAATGGAAGGGATCGGTGAAGCAATACTGATCGGCCACCTCGGTGACGCTGGCCCCCTCGAAGACGAGACGGGCTCGGGCGCGTTCGAGTCGCTGCTGCCGGAGGAACTGCATCGGCGCCTGGCCGAAGTGCTGTTTGAACACGGCCGACAGCCGGGAAGGCGACAGACCGGCAACCAGCGCGAGATCGGCACGCTGCACGGGCTCGGTCAAGTGGGCCCGGATGTAGTGCAGCACGGGCAGGAGGCGCAGGGCCCCGGCCAGTACCCGACGACCGTGCTCGGTGAGACGGGCATGGCGCAGGATCTCCCCGGCGAGCTCGGCCTGGGCCCGATGGCAGGCACCGACGCTGGCGATGTCTGCGGCTACCAGTGCCGCCCGGCTGCTGGCCACGGCTTGAATGGCATCGCCGAGTCGTTTGCCCTGGGGCGCCGGCAGGATGGCCGGTAGCGAGCAGAGCCCGCAGATGTCTACTGATCCAAAGAGCGACAAACGTACATGCGCATAGCGGATGATCGCCTCGTCGGGATCGGCGACGCAGATATGATAACGCGTTCCCGGCGTGATGAGGATGGCCTCGCCCTGTTCGAGGATGGGCGACCGGGAGCCAGGATGGCTGATGTGGAAGCGACCGCGGACGACATCCACCAGGTGCAGACTGTGAGGCCGAAACCAGCCGCCATGCTCACGCCGGCTCCGGGTCCGCCGGCCCTTGTAGAAGCGTAGTTCCAGTTCGCGGACGAGGAGATCATCGGTGCCGGTCGGGGTCATCATGGACATTCTTTACCAGAGATGATGGAGGTGGTCGGTCCATCCGCAAGACATCCCCGAGCAATCGGTCGGCAGGATGGCGCACCAGGCAGTACACAGATACATGTTTTCGCGAGCGCCGACCATGGCCCTGGCCGGGCCAGGACGCTATCCAATGGCCATGCAGACACGACAGCTGGGCCAGACCGGCCACCACCTCACCCCGCTCGGCCTGGGAACCTGGGCCATCGGCGGCCCCGTCCATCGCCATGGCACACGCATCGCCTGGAGCCAGGTCGACGATGCCGAGTCCCTCCGCGCCCTGCAGGCCGGCCTCGATGCCGGCGTACAACTGCTCGACTGCTCCGACGCTTATGGCTGTGGCCACGCCGAGCGTCTGATCGGTCAGGCCATTGCCGGCCGTCGGGACGAGGTCCTCATCGCGACCAAGTTCGGCCATACCTACGACGAGGCCAGTCGCACCCTCGGCGACGATCGCTGGGACGCCGGCTACATCCGTCAGGCCTGCGACGCCAGCCTGCAGCGCTTGGGCATCGACCGCATCGACTGCTATCAATTCCACATCGGTTCGGCAGTCGAGGCTGGCGAGGCGGTGCGTGCGTGTCTGGAAGAACTGGTCGCCGCCGGCAAGATCCGCTGGTTCGGCTGGAGTACCGACCGACCGGCGGCCTTCCGGGTCTTCGCCGATAGCCCGCACTGCGTCGCTGTGCAGCAACAACTCAACGTGACCTGGGGCGACCACTGCAACCGCGCGCTCTTGACCCTCTGCGAACAGACGGGCCGGACCAGCCTGGCCCGCGGCCCGCTGGGACACGGCTTGTTGACTGGGAAATATCATGCCGACGCCCGACCGCCAGCGGATGACTTCCGCCATGGCTGGAAGCTCGCGGACGGTCCCCAGGCCGACGAACTCGCCCGGCTGGAATTGGTACGCGACATCCTGCAGAGCGACGGCCGGAGCCTGGTCCAGGGTGCCCTCGCCTGGCTGTGGGCGCTGAGTCCGGCGATCATCCCGATCCCTGGCTTCAAGAACCAGGATCAGGTAACCGAACTGGTCGGAGCGCTGCAGCATGGGCCGCTGCGCCACGAGCAGATGCAGACCATCGACCAGATCCTGCAACGCGACCTCTATCACGGCAGCGCAGGCATCCAGCCCTGAGCCATGCCGCCGGAAATGTCACGCCGTTTCCTCCCAGGAGCGACCGATGAATGATCTCCCCCGCCAAGGGCATCAGCCTATGCTGGCCCTCATCTTACTCGGCCTGTTCGCAGTACCGCTGCCAGCGGCCGACTGGTGCACCTGGCGCGGGCCGAGCGGTGATGGCCGTTCGCCGGAGACCGGCCTCGACCTGGTCTGGGACGATGCTGGTCCGGCTATCCTCTGGCGCCGCGACGTCGCGACGAGCGCGGCGGGGGTGAGCATCGCCGATGGCCGGGTCTACACCATCAGCTCCACCGTCATTGAACGGAAACGCCGCACCGAACGGACGATCTGGTGCCTGGAGGCGGCCACCGGGCGTGCCCTCTGGCAGCATGTCGACGAGGAAGGCTCCAGCATGGGCATCGGCGGGGTGGGCCACGGCAGCATCGCCACGCCCGTCGTCGATGCCGGCCGGGTCTTCGTCATGGGCCGCAGGGGCACGGTGCTCTGTCTGGATGCCGTAACCGGCAAGCCACTCTGGGAACGCCGCAGTCTGATCGACGAGTATCAGCTCCACCCCTCGCATGTCGGCGCCGGTGGCGCCCCGGCGGTGGTCGGCGATGTGCTCGTGCTGAACATCTGCCGACCCAACGGCGTCGGACTCGACACACATAGCGGCGAGACCCGCTGGGTCTCCGACACCAGTCGATCGGGCTGGAACCAGGAGAAGGAGAAGCCCAACCATGAACTCGGATCCTCGCATGCCGGCCTGGTCCCCTATCCTGCCGGTGGCGACCACGCCCTGCTGTTCTTTGCCGGTGACGGCCTGCGCCAAATCGATGCCCGCAATGGCGAGGAGGACTGGTTCGTCAAACACGGCTCCTACCACAACCACAACATCCCGTCGCCCCTCGTCATCGGTAACCGGATCCTCATCTGCAAAAAGCGCTTCGGTCTGTTCTTGCTCGACAACGGCTCTGGCACCCCGAGCGGTGTCTACAAGATCAAAGGCAACAAAAAGAATGGCAGTCCCGTCATCGGCTGCGGCTTCCTCGTCCACCATGACGGTTTCCTGTACGGCGTCGGCAACTGCTTCCGACTCAGCGACGGGGCATTGCAGTATGAGTCTCCCTACTTGCAGCGAAACTGGCAAGCCAGCGGTGATGGCGGCGTGATCCTGGTCGACGGCAAGCTGATCATGGTGACCGGCAACGGCTCCCTGGTCGTCGCGAGACCCGATCCCGACCGCTTGACGCAGTTGTGCAGCAGCGATGACATCTTCACGCCGGTGCCGCCGGAGAGCAAAGACCGGCTCACCGTCTGGGCCCCACCATCCCTCTCCGATGGCCTCCTGTTCGTTCGCAGCACCCGGGAGCTGGTCTGCGTCGACCTACGCCCCGAGGACTGAAGAGCGACCCTACCGCGCCCGATACGCTCGCGGGCTGCAGCCGTAGACCTCAGCGACAGCACCGCGATCGACGTCGTGCCAATAGCGACGGATCTGCAACCCCAACCTTGACACGACCAGAATGGCACGGAATAGACAGGCGCATTCTCCATTGCTGCTGCCACTTACGTTGCTCGGTCGCCCTTCATGACTCGAGCTCGCGGCCTCCAGTTCGACGCGTCTCGGCTACCGTGGGCGCACTGCGTGTCCGGCCGAACTGGAGGCTCGTGATCGTTCCGATGGCCACCGCATGAACGGTAGATGCAGTGACAGTCGTGGCTTGTGCCTGTCCCAGATCGTTGTCCATCGCCGCCTCCTGAACCCCCAGCGGCTTTGCCGTCCTTTGCTCCGGGGCTCCCGCGCGTCAGAATGGCGGCCAGGGAGGCACCGTGTCCGAAGTGCTGGTCGAGACCGGGAACTACGCGCCTTTCGTCCTGCACGCCGGCCACCTGCGGAGGCAGCGCGCCGGCGTGTTGGATCTGATCGGCAAGAACTCTTACCGGCTCTTCGGGGTGGTCGACGGCACGCTGACGCTCCGTGACGGTGACGAGGTCGCCGAGCGGTTCCGGCCCGGCGAGGTCCTGCTGCTGCCGCCGGCGGGAGAGTGGACCCTGCACCTGAGCCAGGACTACTACCTGATCCACGCGGTCTTCGACCTGGTATCGGTGCCGCGGGAAAAGCAGGACGGCCGGTGGATCCATCGCCAGCCGGTCCGGCCGCAGCCGGCGCCGACCGCGGTCTGGGGGGTCGAGCTGCCGCTGCGGCTGCCCGAGCACCTGGCGGGGCTGGCGCTGAAGGCGCTGCGGATGATCAACCTCGACTATTGGCGCCACGCTTGCGGCTATGCCCGCGCCCTCGGTCGGCTCGTCGACCTCCTCGGCCAGATCGCTGTCTGGGCCTACGATCGCGACCATGAGACAGTCGACCCGACGCGCGTCGAGGACGACTTGGTCAGGGAGGCGATCGCCCTGCTGGTGGCGCCCAGCGGCCGGCGGCTGCACGTGCACGAGGTCGCCGACATCCTCGGGGTCTCACGCGAACACCTGGCCAGACGGGCCCGGCCCTGCGGCATCGACTCCCTCGCCAGGCACCAGCGCGACAGCCGTTTGGCATTCGCCGCCCAGCTCCTGCAGGAGAGCGACCAGAGCATCGCGGCCATCGCCCGCTGCCTGGGCTATGGTCAGGAGACCTCTTTCACCCGGGCCTTCCGCAAACGCTACGGGGTTGCGCCATCACATTTCCGCAGCGCGCGGCGGTGGTGAGCACGGTGATCGGACCGGAGACGCCCCGGCAACGATGGCCGGCGAACGCCCGTCCATCCTTGCTTGGATGCAGGTTTTGCTCTTCGACCGAGGACTGCTGCATGTCTCGGACTGACAGGCCGGTCACAAAGTGCTTGTCGCTCTCCGGCGATGGCCGGGGGTATCCACAGGCGAACCCATCGTCTGTCAGGAGCCACCATGGCCAGCCACGCCCGCTCGATCACCCTCACTTGTCTGGGTCTGCTCGTCGCCTACGCCACGGCCCTGCCCGCCGCCGATGCGCGGCGGACCCTGGCGCCCATCGCCGAGATCTCGGCCGATCGCCTCGAAGGCAAGGACTACCGCCGGTTGGTCATGGTGCTCGAGGGCGCCCCGCCCGAGAAGCAGGGGCTGCTGCTGACGCTCGGTGTCCTCGGCGATGAAGTCGTGCAGGCCTGGGCGGTCACCAAACGCTGGGGCAGCCAGCGGATGATCTCGCGCACCGGTTCGCTCGAGCTGCAGGGGTCCAGCCTGCGCGGGACCGCCTACGTCCTGATCGCCGACCCCTTTGCCGACAAGTGGCACTACAAGAGCAGCAAGCGGGGCGGTCTCTGGTATGGCTTCGATATCCAGGCGCAGATCTCGGGGAACCGGCTGCAAGGCAGCTTCGCCGGCAAACGTTCCAATCCCGCCGTGGATGACCGCGAGGAGCATCAGGGCAGCGTGGCCGGCGTGGTGATCGACCAGGCGACCCTCGAGGCCAGGCATCCCTACGTCGAGGAAGCGGATTTCCCGTATTGGCACGGCCGCAACGGCAATGGCAGCGCGACCGACACCGGTTGGGAGCTGGTCGAGCAGTTCGGCGACAGCGAATGTCTCTGGGCCAGCGAGGAGAACGAGTTGCCGGGCACCTACAACATCGTCATGGGTGGCCTCGGCGGACCGGTCGTCGCCAACGGCCGGGTCTACGTCTCCTATCAGATGCCCAATGGCCCGCACTTCGACGAGGAGTGGTACGACAAGCTGATGCCCGAGGGCCCAGAGCAGCAAGAGCGTGTCGCCTATTACGGTCATCTGGCCGGTGACTACGGCGCCACCTGGCTACGTCGCCGCACCTCGATCGAGGCCGACGACATCGTCCTCTGCGTCGACGCCCAGACCGGCTTGACGATCTGGAAGCGCGTCTTTCCAGCGGTGGCCCGCAATCCCAGTTACTGTGGTCGGGGATGGGCCTGGGCCAAGAACGGCCCGTTCACCTCCCCCTGCGTGGTCGATGGCAAGGTCTACACCCTCGGCGGCCACGGCGCGATGTACTGTCTCGACGCCGCTACCGGCGCGGACGTCTGGCATGGCAAGCTCTTCAGCGCCAAGAACGCCGATACCCACCTGGCCAAAGCCATCGAGGCCGGTCGCATGGTGCAGCGCGTGAAGCACAAGCCCCGCGCCCCCGACTACGTCACCTCGCTGTGCTACGCCGAGGGGGTGATCATCTCCAACGAGAACGGCAGCCGGGTCGACGGCTGGGACGCGGCCACCGGCAAGCACCTCTGGGGCCCAATCAAGATCGATGGCCTCGGCCGCGGCCGTGGCGGCGGCTCGCAATCCGGCGTGCTGATGCCGATCGGCAACCGCACCCTGGTGGTGCTGGGCCCGGCTCTCCTCGATCCACGCACCGGCGGCGTGTTCTGGAGTATCGATTGCGATAAATACTACAATGGTTCCCGCGGCGATGCCTGCGTGGTCGGTGACATCCTCGTGTACGCCAACGGCACCGGCAACGAGGAGAGCGATATCGGCCTGAGCGCCTGGCGCGTTGCCGAAGCGGGAGTCAGATTGCTGTGGATCAAGGGCAAGGATATGTGTGGCGCTAATTTCTCATCGCCTGCCGCCTACCAGGGACATGTCTACTGCGCCACCTTGCCCTTCGACAAGAGCGGCCTCGGCGCCGTCCTCTGTATCGAAGTGGAGAGCGGCACCATCGTCGGTCAGGTGGAGCGGACCAAGGGCGAAGGGAATATCGCCCAGCTGCTGGCCAGCGATGGCCGCTTGCTGATCGGCCAGCAGGAGGGCAGCTGGTGGCGCGCCGACCCCGCGGCCTTCGAGCGCCTCTGCCGATTCCCGGGCGGCGACAGCGTCCCCAACAACCAGTCGAGCCACCCGCAGGCGATGTGCGGCGGCCGCCTCTACGCGCGCGGCGACTTCAACCTGCTGTGCTGGGACCTGCGCGCGGTGCGCGATCAGACCCCGCCGCCGGCCTTGAGCGGGCAGTGACCGGTCGACGCCCGCTGAGGGACCTGCACCCGCGACCCGGGCGGCCGATCTGCTGAACGGGGAGGACCTCGATCTCGGCAGCATTTCCGGATGTACACACGGTCAGGCGCGTTTTTCTGGAGGAATGCGTCGTCATCCATCTGGATGGTCCGCGGCCCTCGCGGGTCCAGGTGGACCTCCTGCTGCGTTGGCCGGACGGCTTCGGTGGTAACCGGTACCGGGTGCGTTGCGCGCGATGCCGTTGGCGAGGCCACCATCACCGGCAATTCCGGGGTCCCGGCGAGCCTCGACCACGCCCCCGATCGGTGGAGCGGCTTCCGGGATCTGGCGTTCATCTGGGAAGAATCGGTCGTCCTCGACCTGCCTGCCGGCCGCAGCGATCTCATCATCCATCCCTGCGAGATCGCCTGCAGCGTCTTCTTCGCTGACTTGGCGGCCGTGCGTCTGACGCCGAGTTGACCGGTCCAGCAGCAGGGTGCTGTTCAACAGCCTGTCAGGTCAGTTCCCAGTGGCGGAGGTCGTCGCTCCAGGCGAGGCCGATGCGGCCGTCCATCGGCATCATGCCGCAGGAGTGGAACGCCATCAGCCATTTGCCGGTGTAGGCGCGGTGATCGATGACGCAGGGTGCGTTGTGGCCCTTGCGCAACCAGGGCCGCTGCGGCAGATCGAGCAGCTCGAGATCGTACCACGTGATGAGGTCCTTTGACCGGCCGACACCGACCTTGTGGGCGTCGTGGCAAGGCGCGAAGAAGCACACGTACTCATCGCCGTCGCGCAGGACCATCGGGTTCTCGACCCCCAGGCCCTCGGGCATGTTGTGCGGACCGATGACCGGTCCGTCGACGGTGGCCTCCGCCCAGTGCGTCAGGTCGTCGCTGACCAGCAACCCGAAGCTCTCTGGTCCGGCGCCGCTCTCTTCCTTATAGAGCATCCAGAAACGCCC
>JBEPXK010000148.1:0-8565 GCA_041641915.1 Planctomycetota bacterium | reverse complement strand
GGCCGGGCCCGGCCCCCATCGGCCGACAGAGCCCTGTTTTCCGCCGAAAATGGGCCGGAGGCCCGGCGGAAACGCCAGCGAAGCTGGCGAAGGGCGACAGAGGCCGTGGGGGTACGCGCCGAAGGCGCGAGGGGGCAGCGCCCCCTCTGATAGTAGCCTCAGTATAGACGGGTCCCTCAGAGCCCCAAACCTCGGAACCGCCAGCGAGTGGAGCCCAGCCAGGCCTGGCTGGGCGACCGGCCGACAGAGGGGTGGTTTTCTGCGAAAATGGGCCGCAGGCCCGCAGAAAACGCGGCCGCAGGCCGCGAACCCCGACCGAGGCCGTGGGGGTATGCGCCGAAGGCGCGAGGGGGCAGCGCCCCCTCTGAAGGAAGCCTCAGTATAGACTGGTGAAGCGTGCCGCGATGGTGAACATGCTTCTCTGCCAAAGGTCTGCGGCCGCCACCGCGGATCGGACGTGAGGAGAACCCGCATGCCATTGCTCGCCGGATGCCTGTCGCTGTTCTTCCCCCGCCTGGTGATTCTGCTGGTGGTGCTGGTCTCCGACTACATCGGCACCGCCTACCAGACCGTGCTCTGGCCGCTGCTCGGCTTCTTGTTCCTGCCGTTGACGACCCTCGCCTACGCCTGGGCCTACCACGCCGGCGACGGCCACGTCGCCGGTTTCGGTCTGGCGGTGGTCGTCGTGGCCGTGCTGCTCGACCTCGGCCTGGTCGGCCACGGTGGCCATGGCTGGCGCAGCCACCGCAAGCGCAAGCACCCGCGCGAGGACTGAGGCTCAGTCCCCGTCGCCGGCCACCGGCAGCGCGATCACGTTGACCGAGCGCGGCGGGATCATCAGTTGCTGCAGCGCTGCGGGCGCAAGCGGCCGCTGGGTGCAGCGGTGGTCCGGCCCCCCCGTGCCCGCGCACCAGGCACCGTCGAGACACCGCCAACGCCCCGGACCGGTCACGCGCCAGGCGCCCGGTTCGAGCTGCAGCGCCCGCTCGTGCGCGTGATCGCGGTTGATCACGTGCAGGTAGAGCAGCTGCGCATCGGCGGTCGCGACCACGTCGAGGTAGGCGACCCGCGGCTGCGCCGGGGCCCACTCCGTGGCCCAGGGCTGCTCGTAGCAGGGTCCGTCGACAACGGTCGCGACCAGTTGCTCGCCATGATGATGGCGATAGAGCCGCGCCGCGGCGCCGTGCGGTGCGTAGTGGGCCGGCTCCCGTTGCGCGGCGAAGTCGTAGTGGATCAGGGCCAGGTCCCAGCAGTGGCCCAGCAGCATCGATTGGGTGGCCAGGCGGACCACGTCGGCGTGACGCAGCATCCCGTGCAGAAAACCGGTCGCGCCGAGCATCGCGGCCACGTCTTTGGCCAGGCCGCAGGTGGTCGCCCCCTCTTCGGCGGGAAAGCCATTCCAGTTCCACTCGGTCACCGCCAGTTCCCAGCCCTCGCCCTGCAGCCAGCGATAGCGCTCGCCGTCGGCCTGGGCCTGGCCCGTGACGTCGAACCCGCCCGGCTGCGCGACCCAGGCATACCACAGCTCCTCGGCGGTGACCGCGCGCTCGCCCTGCGCGCGGTGAACCGGCGGCTTGAGCGGCCCCGGTGCATAGGTGTGGCAGGCGAGCTGCACGACATGCGCGCGCACCCAGGGATCGGCCATCACCTGGCAGCTGGCCGGCGCCGCGCGGCGCGGCGGGGCGTCGGCGATCAACGTGATCGTGGGATCGACCGCCAGCATCGCCTCACCGATCGTGCGCAAACAGGTGCAGAAGGCCGCCGCGGCCGCCTCGGGATAGGCCTGGGGCAGGGTGCCGGCCTTGCCGCTGCCCTCGAGCTGGAACCAGGTCTCGTTGCCGAGCTGGAACCGCCGCACATCGAAGGGCTCTGGATGACCGTTGGCCGCCCGCAACCGGGGATAGACCGCGAGCTCGGACGCGAGCGGGGCGTCGAGTGGGGCATTGAGATACGCGACCAGGGCCGCGGCCTGATGCGCCACCGCCGCGAGCGGTTCGCGCTCGAGGAAAGCGGTGAGCACCTTGACGCACCACAGCACCTCGAAGCCGAGCTCATCGCGCAGGGCGAGGAACTCGTGCAGCCCGAAGCGATTGGCCACCGTCTGCCCGGTGTGTCCGCAGGTGAGCGGCCGCGCGGGATCGTCGCGCTGCGGAGCGCCGCTGATCAGATCGCGCCAGTCGGTGTAGTCGACATCGCTACCGCCGGGGAAGCGCACCAGCGTTGGCGCGAGCTCGCGCAGGGCCTGGAGGCAGTCCGGGCGCAGATGCGGTGCCGCGGCCTGCCAGGCGCGCTCGGGACCGCTCTCGCCCCAACTCGCCCGCTCGAGGAAATGACCGAACAGCTCCGGGGCGATCGCCGCCCCACGCTCGCCGAGCCGCACCCGCGTGCTCATGCCGGGGCCTCCGGCAGCGGCGGCGGGGCGTCGAGCACCAGCGCGCCATCGACGCGCAGGGTTGTGCGCAGCGGCTCCGGTGCGCCCAGCGCGCACCCGCGCGCGCCGGGGCTGCAGCCGCCGACGCACAGCTCGACCGGGCCAGGCTCGATCCGCCGGCAACCGCTCGCATCCACGCTGCTGAAGGCCTCCGGAGCGAGCTGCAGCTGCAGCGTGCGCCGCTGCCCCGCGCCGACGGCCACGCGGGCGAAGGCGACCAGCTGCCAGCGCGGTGTGCGCCAGGGCAGATCGCCGTGGCGCAGATAGCACTGCACCACCTCCTCGCCATCGCGCGCCCCGGTGTTGGCCAGACTCAGCGTGAGGGTGATCCCGGCGCCGGCCTGCACGCTGCGCGCGGCCGGTTCGAGACGTTCGTAGGCGAAACTGGTGTAACCGAGCCCGAAGCCGAAGGGGAACTCGGGCGCGGCATCCATGAAGCGATAGGTCCGCCCGGTCATCGCGTAGTCCTCGAACGGCGGCAATTGCTCCACGCCGGCGGGCACGCTCACCGGCAGACGCCCGCCCGGCGCCGCCGAGCCGAAGAGTACGTCGGCCACCGCGGCGCCGCCGGCCTCGCCCGGGTACCAGCAGCAGAGCACCGCGGCGCAGCGCTCGACCAACGGTCCAAGGCTGATCGGCGAGCCGCCGGTGAGCACCAGCACCACCGGGGTCGGCTGCAGGTCGGGGTCGGTCAGCCGCATGAGGAATTCCCGCTGATGCGCCGGCAGGGCGCAATCCACGCGATCGCCGGCGGTGGCGCTGGCGATCGCGTCGCCCTCCTCGCCCTCGGTGCGCGCGTCGATGCCACAGACCGCGATCACCACCTCCGCCGCGCGCGCCTCGCCCGAAATCCAGTCGATCGGGTTGGCGTTGGCACTCGTCGGCAAGACGCCCGGCTTATAGAATATATTCGCGTCGTCGCCGACCGCCTCGGTAATACCTTCGAGCACGGTGATCAGCCGATGATTCAGTCCATGGTAATTGCCCAGCAAGGCCTCGAGCGAGGCCGCCTGCGGGCCGGTGAGGAAGATATCGATCGCCTCGCGGCGCAATGGCAGGATGCCGTCGTTGCGCAGCAGCACCGTACCACGGACGGCGGCCTCGCGGGCCAGGGCATGGTGCTCGGCGCCGGCCACATCGCAGGCGGCAGCGTCCGCGCGCAGCGACTCCGGCGTCTCGTCGAACTGGCCGAGCTTGAGCCGACAGTGCAGTAGCCGACGCAGGCTGCGATCGACCTGGGCCTCGTCGATCAGCCCCTGCGCGAGCGCGCGCGGGGCGTACTCGTAGGCACAGCCGCAGTTGAGATCGCAACCGGCCTCGAGCGCCAGGGCCACGCTCTGCTCGGGTCCGGCGGTCACGCCGTGATGCTCGTGGAAGTCGCGCACCGCCCAGCAATCGCTGACGACGTGGCCGGTGAAGCCCCAATGCTCGCGCAGCACCGTCTGCAGCAGGAACCGGCTGCCGCAACAGGGCTCGCCGAGGGTGCGGTTGTAGGCCCCCATCACCGCTTCCACGCCGGCGTCGACCAACGCGCGGAAGGCCGGCAGGTAGGTCTCCCACAGGTCCTGGGCATCCGGCCGGGCGTCGAAGCTATGGCGCAACAGCTCCGGGCCGCTGTGCACCGCGTAGTGCTTGGCGCAGGCGGCCACCCGCAGCGCGCGATCGCTCTCGGCGCCCTGGAGCGCGCGCACCGCTTCGCAGGCCAGCTGCGCGGTCAGATACGGACACTCGCCAAAGGTCTCCTGGCCCCGGCCCCAGCGCGGGTCGCGGAAGATATTGATGTTCGGCGTCCAGAAGGTCAGCCCACGGTACTGGCCGCGTTTGCCGGCCAGGGCCGAAGCGGCGTACTTGGCACGCGCCTCGGCCGCGATCGCATCGTAGACCCGGGCGACCAGCCCGCGATCGAAGCTCGCCGCGAGCGCGATGGTCTGCGGGAACACCGTCGCCCGGCCGTTGCGCGCGACCCCGTGCAGGCACTCGTTCCACCAGTTGTAGGCCGGCAGGCCCACCCGCTCCACCGCCGGGCTCTGGTAGCTGAGCAGAGCGAGTTTCTCATCGACCTCCAGGCGTGCGAGCAGGTCGTCGACGCGCTGCGCGGCCGGCAGGCGCACATCGCGATAGGGCAGCGGATCGGTGGCCATGGTCCCTCCCGGCAGGCCGCATCATGCCGCCAGCGCGTTCGGCGCAACCCAAGCAGCCATAGCCACCTCGGCGACCGGATCCCCCCCGCGGCCGCTACGCCGCGCCGATGCGGCCGGCGCTGGACCATTGACAAACGCGACAGGAGCGCCGACGCTGCGGATTACACTCTTTTTTCACGCGCCCGATTGTCGTCAATCATCCATGGGCGTGTCGGAGACCTGCCATGAGCACCACCTCGATCAAGATCTGTTACATCGGCGGCGGTTCGCGCCAGTGGGCGCTCGCCTCGATGGGCGACCTCGCGCTCTGCCCGCACATCGACGGCGAGCTGGTGCTCTACGACATCAACCAGGAGGCGGCCGAGCGCAACGCCGAGCACGGCACCGCCCTGTTCGGCCGCCCAGAGGCCCAGACCCGTTTCGCCGTCCGCGCCGAACCCGCGCTCGACCGCGCCCTGGCCGACGCCGACTTCGTGCTGATGTCGATCGAACCGGGACCGATCACCATGCGCTACGCCGATCTGGAAATCCCCCTGCGCCATGGCGTGGTCCAAACGGTCGGTGACTGCGTCGGCCCCGGCGGCACCCTGCGCGGCCTGCGCACCGCCCCGATCTACGCCGATTATGCCCGGGCGATCATGACCCACTGCCCCCGCGCCTGGGTGATCAATTACAGCAACCCGATGGTCCTGAGCCTTGGCGTGCTCCAGGCCACCGCGCCCGAGATCAAGGTCATCGGTTGCTGCCACGAGGTCTTCGGCACCCAACGCCACCTGCTCGAACTGGTCAACGAGCACTTCGCCCTCGGCGGCGCCGAGGCCCGCACCGACCGCCGTGAGATCCGTCTCGCGGTCAGCGGCGTCAACCACTTCACCCTCGCCACCGGCGCCACCTGGAACGACACCGACCTCATGCCGCTGCTGCACGAGCGCATGCAGCGCCCCGACTTCTTCGCCGACCGCAGCGCGCAATGCGCGACGATGATCGCCGAGCAGGATTTCTTCGCCGACACCTTCGTCGTCCCCTACGACATGCTCCGCCGCCTCGGGGTCTTCGGCAGCGCCGGCAGCCGTCATCTGGTCGAGAACGTCCCCTGGTACCTCGCCCACGGCGAGGACAGCCTCCACCGCTGGGGTGTGATCCGCACCCCCTACCAGTGGCGCCTCGACAAGGCCAAGGCCAAACGCACCGAGGCCGCGGGCTCGCCGGCGGACACCCCCCTCCTCCACTCCGGCGAAGAGGGCGTGGATCTGATCCTCGCCCTACTGGGCATCGCTCCGCTGACCACCAACATCAACCTGCCCAACCGTGGCCAGATGCCGCAGATGCCTGCCGGCGCGATCGTCGAGACCATGGCCCGTTTCGATCGCGACAGCGCGGTCCCGCTGGTGGCCGACCCCTTGCCGCCGGCCGCGGCCGAGTCGGTGCGTCGCATCGTCGCGGTCCAGGAGCTCGTGCTCGCCGGCATCCGCGAACGCAGCCGCGAGCACATCCTGCAGGCGATGCTCCTTGATCCGATCGTGATGCAGCCGACCGACGTGGTCGCGACCATGTTCGCCGAGATGTGCGAGCACGCCGCCGCGCTGCTTCCCGACTGGCTCCAACCGAACGGCTGAGCAGTAGCGACCGATTCAGGTGATCGGCGCGCTCGCCGGTAGCGCGGTGGCGAAGGCGTCGCCGCCGTGATCGGGGATCTCTCCGGCGCGGATCCGCCGGCCGAGCTCACGCAGGGTGGCGATATCGGGTGCGGGGATGGCGCCGCTGGGCTCGGGCCCGGTATTCAGCAACAGATTGCAGTTCCGTCGCCAGGCTTCGGCCAGCTTGGCGGTCGCGGCGTCGGCGTCGATGTGGTTGGCAGGATTGTTCTCGTGATAGCCCCAGGACCAGGAGAGCGTATCGCAGATTTCGCCGCGGCGGTCGGCGAGCCCGGCCCAGACCTGCTCGGCGTGGTGCGCGGCCGCCTCACCGACGCGGGCCCGGATCTTGTCCAGCAGCGGCGCACCGCGGCCCTCGGGGGCGGCGAAATCCTCGTCGCCGGTGGCTCCGTGCTTGAACGCGATCAGCGCGTGCGGCTGAAGCTTGCGGATGAGAGCGTAGGTCTCGTCGATCGGAAAGAGCCCGGCTTGCGCGTGATAGGCCAACTCGGGGTCGAACCACACCCCGGCCAGATCGCCGTAGCCGGTCAGCAGCTCACGCAGTTGAGCGTGGACATCGTCGATATAGCGCCGGAAGTCCGCCGGCTCGCGAAAGCGATAACGCGGCTCCCGATACGCGTAGGCAGGGCGCGCGCGATCGAAGTAGCGGTTGTCGAAGAACCACGGGTGATGCCAGTCCAATGCATAGGAATAATAGACGAACAGCCCCAGGCCCTTGGCCTGACAGCTGGCGGCGAGTTCGCCGACCAGATCGCGCCCCGCCGCGCTGTTGGCGGCGTTGTAGGCACAGTTGGCACTGTCCCACAACAGGAAGCCGTCGTGGTGCTTGGTGGTGATGGTAAGATAGCGCGCCTCGGCCTCGCAGGCGAGATCGGTGATGAAGTCGGCGTCGAAGCTCGCGGCGGTGAACTGCTCGGCCAGGCCCTCGTACGCGACGATCGGCATCGTCTGGGTGTACATGCCCCAGTCACCCTTGCCGTGGAGCGCAGAGATGCCGTAGTGCAGGAACAGGCCCAAACCCGCGTCGGCGAACCACGCCCGGGCCCCCGAACGCGGATCGACCGCGTAGCGTTCAGCGTAGGCGACGAGGTGAGGCGGAGTGGCGTTGGTCGGCTGCGAGCTGGTCACGGTTGATCTCCTGGCGAGTTGCTATCCCGATCCTGCCATCGCACCCGGGCGGCGAGAAATGCGCAGCATGTTGCGCGGGTTACTGCATGTTGCATCATCGCTGTCATGGGCGGCCAGGAGCGTGATCCCGAGCACCTGCTGCGTGAACCAGCGCAGGTGTTCATCCTCAACGGGGATCAGCCGCGTCGTGCGCAGCACACGGACTCGCAGCGCGCCGGCACCGCTTGGGGTCTATGGGCGGTACACAACGGCGTGGCTTGCCTGCGATCACGCGGACGCCGGCCGCTACGGTTGACGGGACCGGCCCTGGTCTGCCTGCAGCCCGGCTCGCCCGAGCGCGTGGAGCTCCCACCGGGCGTCGACTACGCCTATGTCGCCTTCACCGTGCGCTGGCTGCCGCGTCGCCGCCACGCGCCCGGCTGGGAGGCCTGGGTCGGATACGACGCCCAGCAACCCGACGCCCGCAGCTGGTTCGGGTGCGACCTGCCGCCGGTCGTGCCGCCCCCCTATCGCGACGGCGGCATGGCCGCCGTCGCCACCGCCTGTCGCGAATGGTGGCTCGGCGACCTGCGCCGGCTGCGCGCCGGGGCGGTCCTGGCCACCTGGCTCTACGACTGGGTCCTCGGCCAGAGCGACACCGACAGCGACGACGAATGGGCCCGGCTGGCCGCCCTGGCCCGCGAACGCATGGCCAAGGGCTTCACCGTCGCCGACCTCGCCTGCGCAGCCGGCTGCAGCCGCTCGCACCTGTTCCGCCGCATGCGCGCTACCATTGGACTCGGACCCCAGGACTGGCTCGCCGCCCTCCGCCACGACCACGCCCGCCGCCTGCTCGCCGGCGGCATGAGCACCGCCGCAGTCGCCAGACAATGCGGTTACCGCAACCCCAAGGCCTTCCGCCGCTGGCTCGCCAAACGCTCACCGCAAACCAGCGCATCCCTGGAGACGACCCGCGACCGGCCCGGCCGCCGCTGAGCGCGCCTACTGCCGATTCCATGCCATGAAACGATCCATCCTGCCCCGCGCCGCGGACCAATTGCTGCAACAACCCGACATGTTGGCCCCATGGGCATGCAACACCCAGTCGAACGGCGCTACGCGTATGTTCCACTCTGCTTGCGGCCGACCACTAGACAACACGTCCAGGCGGCCAAGCGGCGTGGTCGGCCAGCCTACGCCCCGACGCTCCGCCAGGCACTCGGGGTCGTAC
>JBEPXK010000147.1:0-8613 GCA_041641915.1 Planctomycetota bacterium | reverse complement strand
CGGCAACAGGAGGTCGTAATATTTCCACGTGGCCGCCTCCAGCAGCACCAGTCCCAGCGATTCACCCTGGTCGAGGCGGTCGGCGAGGTCGTTGTCATCCTTGCTCAGCCAGGGCCCCAGCCGGAAGTTGCCCCAGCCGGTGGTCTCCTGCGACGCCATGCTGACCACGTTGCCGCCACCGCGGGTGTGCTGGTACTGGCTGACCGAATCGAACAGGGAACCGGCGTTGCACCCGCTGATGCAGGCGACACGGAGCTGGTTGCTGAGGTTGAACAGGCCGCTGGAGCCGATGGGCGCATTATGGTCGCTGCGGTGGGTGAAGGCGTCGCCGCGGCGCATGGAATCGGTCACGGTGCGATTCCACATGATATCCTCGCTGTCCCAGATCCGCTGGTAGACGGGCATGTCCTGCTTGGCGTCATAGGCGTTGACCATCGCCGCCGCGTCGCGCAGGCGGGACCGGCCGGTACGGTAGGCGAGGTTGGCATCGATGGCCCGCGCGATCAGATCCACCTCGTCGCCGTAGACGCTGTCCCGCGCGCCGATGCGGCTGACCCAGATGTTCTGGCGCATGCTCGTATCCGGATCATCGAAACAGGCCATGTTCCAATAGGACCAGTCGCCATTCTCCGGCTGCGGCAGGCTGCCGATCAGCATGGCGCCGATCAGCGGAATATCCGGATCGAGGTAATCGGCGACCAGTTCGTCCCAGAGATCCCTGGCCGAGCCGCTTTCCCAGAGGCGCAGGTCGGTAGTATAACCTTCGGCCGCCATGGTATCGCGCAGGGTGTCGATGCGGCCCTGCAATTCAGCGTACAGCCAATCGCGCACCACCAGCTTGATATGTAGACCGGTGGGATCGCCCATCGGTCGGACCAGCAACCTGTAGGTGTAGATCGGCGCATCCGCGTCATCGGTCTTGAATGGGCGCCAGGTGAAGGAATCCGGGCCGGTGTAGCCCGGATCGGGGGTGTATGTCTTGCAGCCATAGAACTGGGTCGTCACATCGACGTCCGGGTCGCCGAGGGTGCCGTGCTGCGGCTGGCTGACGATCTCGATGTTCAGGAACAGAGCCGCGGCGGGAAAGAGCAACGAGGTGGCCCGGTCGGCTACCGGACTGGCGAAGGCATCGCAGGCCACCGTTTCGGCCGCGACGCTGGTGAACCAGCTGGCGAGTAGAAGGGTGATGATCAGGCGTTTCATGGCAGGCTCCGTGGTTCAGTTCGGTGATCGATGACGCTGGCGCAGGATGTCGATGGCGACGGTAACCGTGTGCGCCAGGTCTCGGCGGAAACGCCGCGGCTCCGTTTGCGCTGGCAGAGTGGCGACGATCCTGTCGCGAAAATCCCGCAAAATGCCGATGCCGCCCGGACGATCGATGGCGAGCACGGCATCGACCAGGACGCGCGCATAGCCGAGCTCGCTATCCCTGCCGGTCTCCAACGCCCACATCAGTTCGTCGGCGAAGACCGGCAGGGCCGCTGGATCGCCGATGATCGCCAGGGCCTCGGCGCAGGATCGCCGGACCGCGCGATGATGGCCATCGGCCCGGTGCCGGTTGCGGTGTAGACATGCGAGCAGCGGATCGACGACCGCCGGATCCTGGGTGAGCGTGGCCAGGGCCGGCGCTGCCAGGAGCACCTCGATCTGATCGCTGTGCAGCAGATCGACAGCCGTGTGGACCACGTGGGGCAGCATGGCTGGCGGCGCCTGGCGCAGAGCCCGGACCGCAGCACCGTGGAAGCGGCCCGGACGGCGGATCAGGGCCAGCAGGGTCGCCAGATCCTGCCGGGTCTCGAGCCTCGCGATCCTGTCGAAGGCGAGCTGCCGTCGTTCCAGGTCGCGATCGGCGTCGGCAATCACCTGCAGGCTGTGCGCATCCGCTGTTGCCCTGGCGACAGGCGTGGTCGTGCCCGCCGCAACGGCCTTCTGATCCGCGGGCAACGACAGCGCCCGATCTCTGGTCACAGGACGCGAACCGCGACGCAGCATCCATGCTCCCCCGGATGCGATCGCGATCAGGGCTGCCACACCGGCGACGATCAGGCTGCGGCGGATGGACACGCCGGATTCCTTGCTGCGCTCGGGGTCAGTCCACGGCGATCGCCGTGGCGGAAGGCATGCTGTAGCTGCGAGCTGGCATCTGGCCGCATGGTTCGGTCGCTCACAGGAGGGAGTGGGGTGGTCTGGTGCATGGATCTCTCTTCCGCGATCGAGCGATGCGAGGGTCGAGCCGGTCACGCCACCGACTTCACCGGTCTTGTGCAATCGGCTGGACCATGTGGGCACTCAGAAGCATCCTTGATGCCAGGCGCCGGTGTCCGGTCGGCTGCTGCGGACCTGGTGTGTCGCCGAGGCAACGCAACCGCCTGCAAAGCACTGCTGCAGCGTGGCCTACATGCCCATCATCGCGTGTGACATGCACCCAGGCAGGCGCTTCGAACCTCCGGGTGATGTATTGGTTTGCTTGCGACGCCTGCGTTACTGTCCTTACCGTGGCCGTATGCTGACCTTCGACTGGCCCTACGTTGTACCTAGGCTGGTGCTTCTCGGCGCAGGCACACCGCTCATGGCGCGCACTTGGGCCGGGGGACGCGGCCGATCACCGCCGTCAGACCAGACAGCCGCATCGATCGCATGACCTTGTTACGGCGGTTTTGCCCTGTAGTGTTCTTAACATGTCCGTACGCGAGCAAGCTGTCGCCGCTTTCGCCCATGGCGACCGTGCTGGACTCGCGGAGGCGGCCCGCCAGGCCGACGACACCCTGCGCCCGGCGATCGCCTGTCTGCGCGATGTCATCGCCCATCGCAGCGACACCGACGTCGCTGACGCCCCCCTGCCGCTGGATCTCGTCGCCAGCCTCGATCGCGCCCTCGATTCCGGCCCCCCGGACCCCGATCTGCGCATTGCGCTCCTGGGGATCGCGGTGCGTCACGCCCTGGCGATGGCCGATGCCGACAAACGCCCGGTGCGGGAGCGCGTCGCCGCCTGTGCCGGGCTGGTCCGCCTGGCTCGGGATCTGAGTCCGCGCTGCCACTTCCTGCGCAGTCGGGCCATCATCGCCCGGCTGGATATCGTCCTGGGATCGCGGGTCGGCGACTTCGATCGCATGCTCCGGGCCGTGGAGGACATCCTCGGCGATCCCGAATTGGCGCAGGACGACGATCTGCGTATGGAGTTCACCCTCCAGCGCCTGCGGGTGCACCTGTTCGATCACGCTCTCGGCGGTATCGAGCACGACCTCGCCGTCGTCATCGGCGCGGCTGAACATCATGGGCAACGGCTCGGCTTCGACCCGAAGTGGCTCCAGGATTATTACTGGTATCTCAGCGGTGATTATCGCCGGATATTCGCCACCACCACCGGCACCGGCTGGCAGGCCTGCCGCAGCCGGCGTGATGTGATCCACATCTACGCGCTGCTGGCTGACGGCCGCTTCGCGGAAGTGGAGTCATTCCTCTGCCAACAACGCGAGCGCCTCGCGCGCGAGGGTGTTTTCGATCGCCGGCGCAGCAATCAGGCGGTCACGCATCACGAGTTGCGCACCGCGTTCGCTCTAGCGCAGAGGCGTTTCGACGACGCGCGTGAAGCCCTGCGGCGCTGCAATGCCGTGGCCGAGGACCCGCACAACTACCTGTCGATCCAGTTGACCCAGGCGGTGGCCATCGAACTGGCGGCGGGGCAGCCGCAGCGGGCGCGCCCGAACCTCGAACTGCTCGACCCCGACGGCACGCGCGGGGATTGTCTGGTGGCCTGGTCCCGGCTGCTGCTGCTGGAGGGCGATCGGGAAGGGGCGGCGCAGTGTTTTGTCCGGGCCCGTGAGCGCACGTCGGCCGGCTACCTCGAGCATCAATTCCGGTTCGCCCACGAAGTCGACGCCGCCGACGCCCTCTGGCTCGGCCGGCAGCGTACCGCCGCACCGGTTCGCGCACGATCGCCCGTCGCGCGGCGTTCCGCCGCGGGCGGCGCGAAGCTGATCGGCGACAGCCCCGTGATGGCCCGGGTGCGCCGACAGATCGCGACCTTTGCCGGCCTCGACCAGACGGTGCTGATCAGCGGCGAGACCGGAACCGGCAAGGAGTGCGTCGCCCGGCTGCTCCATGAGCAAGGGGCGCACCCCTCGGCGCCCTTCTTGGCGCTGAACTGCGCCGCCCTCCCCGATAGCCTGGCCGAAAGCGAGCTGTTCGGCCACGCCCGCGGCGCTTTCACGGGCGCCGACCGCGATGTCCCCGGTTTGATCACCGTCGCTGGCGAGGGGACGGTCTTTCTCGATGAGATCGCCAGCATGTCGATGCGTCTGCAAGCGGTTCTGCTGCGGGTACTCGAGACCGGCGACTACCTGCCGGTCGGCGGGCGGCGGACCCAGCGCCGGATGGCCCGCGTGATCGTGGCCAGCAACCGGCCGTTGACCGAGGCCGTGTCCGCCGGCGAATTCCGGGCCGACCTGTATTACCGTCTGGCGCGCTTCACCGTCGATCTCCCGCCGCTGCGGGAGCGCCGCGCGGACATCCCGCAGCTCTGTCGCCATTTTGTCGAGGAAGCAGGGGGCGGCTCGGCGTTGAGCATCGACGCGCGGTTGCTGGCACGGCTGCAGGGCCGCGATTGGCCGGGCAATGTCCGCGAGCTGCGCAACGAGATCGAACGGCTGGTGGTCCTGGCCCCCGGCGTGTCGGAGCTCGCCGATGACGAGCTGTTCGTCTACGATGCGCCACCGACGCTCCCCCGCCCGGCCGACGGCGTGGAGTCAGCTGACCCCCTACCGCTTGCCGCCGATCCCCCCGCTGTCGCCATCCCCGGAGTGGCCAAGGCGCGGCGGCGGCGCCTGCAGATCCTGGCTCTGTTGCGCCAGCATCGACAGCTCTCCCGGGCCGAGGTGACCGAGGCCTTCAGCTGTTCTCCGACCACGGCCACGGGCGATCTGAAGGTGCTGCAGGAATGCGGCCTGATCGAGCGCATCGAGACCAGCGGCCATCTGCGCACATCCTATTTCATCCTCAGCACAGCGTGACCGTTTTGAGCCACATGGCCGAGGCACTGCTGATCAGTTGCTGGCGCTGGGGGGCGTGACGGCCCGGAACGTGTAGTCGGCGCCGGCAGCGAGATCCTCGAAATACGTCCCGTCGCTTTCGTCGCGGCGCGCGCCTGCGGCTGGCGTGATCTGCCACGCGGCATCGCCGGGGGCGGGTTCCAGGATGATGGTGCGCGTATCTGTGTCCGCAGGCAGGAGGGCCATGACGGTGGCGTCGGCGCTCAGATCGATGGTGAGGGACAGCGCGCCGTCGGCGTCGCTGGTGCAGGAGGTCAGCGGCAGGTCGTCGGCGTGCAGCTCGTAGCGGGTGTCGGCCGCCAGCTGCGCGCATGCCAGTTCGGCGCTGCCGTTGCCGTGCAGCGTCCAGCGGCGGGTAGCCGTGGTGGCGTCCCAGGCATTTACGGTGATGGTCGCCGTGCCCTCGGTGGTGATCCACAACGGCACGCCGGTGATCGCGTCCTCGCTGCCGACGCTCGCCAGGTCCAGCGTCGTGGTGTCGGCGCCGATCGTGGTCGCGGTGTCCAGGAAGGCCTGCGGCCAGTCGGCGAGCACCACCTGCGTGGCATCGGCCGGGCCGGCGAGCACCAGCTGCGCGTCGTTGACGCCGTCGGCGGCGCTGGTGGCGGCGAGCAGGCGCACGTCGGTATCGAGGGCGGTGACCTCGGGGGTGGTCGGCACGCGGTAGTCGAAGACCACGCGCGAGAGGTTCTCGGCATTGCCGCAGCGGATGAAGGGAAAGCGGCCGGTCATCTTGACGCTGACGCCGTGCCAGGCGTGGCGTTCATCCATGGCCCAGGCCACCGGGTCGATGCTGTATTCGCCCCATTCCTGGAAATATTCGGGCCATGCCGTTTCGGCCCACCCTTCGGGGATGTCGCCGACGCTGTCGTACTGGCTGTCGAAGGTGGTCAGTCGCTGCAGTCCGAAGCGGTTGTCGTGCTCGTCGCCCGGATCGGTCTTGAAGGCGATCAGCGCCTTGACGTGCGCCTGCTCGAGCACCGCCACCGGGCTCGGTGGCAGGTCGTTGGTCTCGAACTGGATCCAACCGCCGCAGAAGACGTCGTCCTCGACCGGCTCGGCGGCGAAGCCCATGCTGCCGGTGTCCCAGCGATCGGGGGTCTGGCCGTAGAAGGGGCCGTCGTGCTGCAGGGTGCAGGTGGCGTGGCGCAGCGCCGTGGTGCCGATCTGCACCGGATAGGCGTGCGTGGTCCGGTTGTCGTCGGCGTCGGTGACGGTGACCTCGACGGTATGCAGGCCGGGCCGCTGCGGAGTGAACGCGAGGCCGAGCGTGGCGCCATCGCGGTCGATGGTCACCGGCTGATCGGGAACGACGCGCGCGCTCACGCTGGCGTCGGCGCTGGCGGCGGCCATCGGCGTGCGCAGATCCAGCTCCAGACGCAGCTCGACGCCGCGGTCGCCGGTCAGCGGCCGGGCCCGCTCGACCAGCATGCCGGCGACAACGGGATCGCCGCTGAACAGGGCGATGTCACGGTCGCAGCAGCGCGCGATGGTGTTGCCGGTGCACGAGCCGGCCGGCGTGTTGGCGTAGCGGATGCTGAACACGCAGTCTTCGATGGTGTTGTCGGTGAAGGTGCACCCGCCCGCGTACCAGGTCGATTCGAGGGCGATGAAGGCGTTGCGGATGGTGCAGGCAGCGACGGTGATCGATCCGTCGGCGACCAGCACGCCACGCCCGCAGCCGTCGAACACGCAGTCCTCGACGCGGCTGCCGGATCCGCCCGAGAGCTCGACCCCAGCGTAGAAGCCGCTGATGCGACTGAAGTTGCGGATGGTGACGTTGCGATGGCTGCCGAGGCGGATGCCGGCGACGGTGGTCGAGTCGTGGCTCGCGTTCTCCAGCCCCATGGGCCCGGTGCAGATGAGGGCATGACCGCCGCCGTCGATGGTGATGCCGTTGGCGCCGACGACGAGGCCGTCACCGGTCTCATCCAACACCAGGTCTTCGGTAAGGGTGAGATCGCTGGTGACGGTGCTGCCGGCGTCGAGAGCGGCCAGCGGTGTGAGGCAGACGGCGAGCACAATGAGGCGCAGCGAGGCGTGCATGACGATCCTCCCATCACAATCACATTGACGATTCCGGCGCGCCGATACGCACAAATCGTCTGCAGAAGCGCGCACCGTGTGAACGGCGCGCTGGGTGACCGGCGTGCCGTGACGCTCCGCATCTTGTGTCCACCGGGCCACACCGAATGCTGCTCGCCATGCCCTCAGAACCCGAACGCCTCACCCGCGGCGACGCCGAAGAGCAGCTGCTCTACTTCACCACCTCCAGCCTCGACAGCGCCGATGCCAATCTGTGGTTCATCAGCGACCGCAGCGGCAGCCCCAACGTCCACGTGCTCGACCTGGCCAGCGGCGACCAGCGCCGGCTCACCGACAATGCACGCGGACGCATGTGGCAGTACCAGGGCTTCGCCGGCGAGCCGGGCCGCGGCCTGGCCGTGTGGTCCGTGGCCCTCGATGCCGCCAGCGGGCGCCTGTATTTCATCCAGGACAACGCGATCCGGAGCGTCGATCCCGACGGCACCATCCGCGAGCTCGCGCCGCTGCCGAATGACCAGATTACCGCTTTCATCGACGTGAGCCGGTGTGGCCGTTTCCTCTGCGTGCCGACCACCGACGCCCGGGCCCTGGTTGCCCCGACCGCGGAGGGCTGCGCGCCGGGCGGCCCCCATGCCATCGACCAGCGCTGTCAGGACGAGGGGCTCAACAGCTTCCTGCACGTCTACGACACCGCGACCGGCACGGAGGTCGACCGCATCGCCGTCCCCCGCTGTTGGATCACCCACGTACAGTTCCGCCCGGACACGTCCGGGCACATCCTCTACAACCACGAGTGGCCGGCAAACGCCGGGGTGCGTCGCATGTGGCTGTGGGACGGCGAACGCCACCGCTGCATACGCCCGGCCGGTGACGGGCGCCGCCCCGACGACTGGGCCTGCCACGAAGTATGGACACCCGCCGGCGACGCCGTCGTCTACCACGGCAGCTTCCACGATGGCCCCGCCATGGTCGGCCGATGGCGCGTCGCCGACAACATGCGCACCGAGATCCCCCTGCCCGCGCGTTTCACCCGCTACGGCCACTTCCAGATCGGTCCCGAACGCGACGACCTGCTCGTCTGCGACGGCTACTACGAACAGGACGAAGACGAACCCGGCGCCGCTCGCTGGCTGAGCTTGCAGGCCGTCGACTGGGATGCGGGTACCGTGGATTGGACCCCGCTCTGCCCCCACGGTTCGCCGTGGCGCGATCAGGACGACCACCCGCATCCGATCTTCGACCACGCCGCGAAGCACATCTACTTCACCGGCAGCACCCCGGCGGGCAGACGCGCGGTGTACCGGATCGCCATCTAGCTAGTGGTCTGTCGCCAGCAGAGTGGAACATATGCGGCTCCTCGACGTTTCGTGTGGGCAACGCGACCAGCGACCTGCGACCAGCGAGTAGCGAGTAGCGAGTAGCGAGTAGCGAGTAGCGAGTAGCGAGTAGCGAGTAGCGAGTAGCGAGTAGCGAGTAGCGAGTAGCGAGTAGCGAGTAGCGAGTAGCGAGTAGCGAGTAG
>JBEPXK010000146.1:0-8622 GCA_041641915.1 Planctomycetota bacterium | reverse complement strand
CGCTGTCGCTCGTCGCGCTCCACCGGCCGCCGGCCCCACCGGGGCCGGCTATCGCTGCGCGATGCCGGTTCCGCCCTGCGGCCCATTTTCGGCGGAAAACAGGGCTCTGTCGGCCGATGGGGGCCGGCCCGGCCCCCATGACCCCCTCGGCGGCGCGCCGACGCGCGCAAGGCCAGGGGCGGTTTGGTAGCCTTTCCTGGAGCTCTGAGGGTCCCGTCTGATCTGAGGCTTCCTTCAGAGGGGGCGCTGCCCCCTCGCGCGCTCACGCGCACCCCAGCTGCGCTTGCGCCTCGCTTCGTTGCGGGGCTGCGCTTGCGCCCCGCGGCGCACTGTGGGCTGGGGCGCTGCTCCGCTACTCGAAGCTGATCGCGCTGCCGTCGAAACGGATGCGCCGCTGCCCGACGCTGGCCGCGAGCGCACCATCCACGAAGCCGCCCTCCACCGTCGGCGCCGCGCCCTGCTGCAGGGTGATGACAATGCAGGAATCCGCCGCGTCGCGCACCGTGAGCACGCGCGACTTGCTGTCACCATCGGTGGCGAAGCTGGCGCTGCCGAGTTGGACCAGCTGCATGCTGCGTCCATCTGGGCCGGGTATCAGCGCGCGCTTGGGCTCGACCTGGAAATCGCTGCGCAGACCGATTCTCAGCGGCACCGAGACCGCGCGGCCCCCCGCCCCGTCAACACGGTCGATCAGCACGAACAGCCCCGGCACGCCCGCCGCCCCGCTGTAGTCGGCAGCGAAGGCACGCAGGGCGGTGATACCCAGATCGGCAGCGTCTTTGTCCTGGCCGGTCCAGGGGTAATCGCGGTATGCGGAATCGCGCTCGGCTGCGGCCCAGTTGTCGATCCGATAGGTCACGCTGCCGCTGCCGTCTGCGGCGGTGTGCGCCTGCACCACGGTCGCCCCGGTGGTCGGCGCGCTACCGGCGATGCGCAGGCAGTTATTGGCGTGGATGTAGTACAGGTTGTGCACCTGCGGGTACGCGGGCTGGATCCAGGCCTCGGCTTGTTTCACCCCCGGGCCGGTGCCGAAGCCGCGAATGGCGATCTCGCCAGCGCGCTGGGCCGCGTTGTGCGCGCCGTGGCCGGAGGCCTCGATGCATGCGCCCAGGGCGTTGGCGATGATCGCGTCTTGGCCCCAGCCGCTGCGCAGGGCGATGGCCCCGGCCTCGACATCATAAAGACCCAGCGGCATCACCGCCTGTGGATCGCTCGCCGGGACCGCGTAGGGATAGTTGTGCAGAGCGAGCACCGCGTGCAGTGGCCGACCGATGCCGTAGCCGTGGGCGTCGAGCAGGGTGCGCATGGCACCGTGGCGGTCTGCGGGGATCAGGTCCATGCCCGCGGTGATGATGTTGTGATCGTTGGCCAGCGAGCGCTCGCTGTAGTGAGTGTCGATGAAGCCACTGGTAAGAACGTAGTCTACCAGCTGATCGAGCGCGCCGCCTGCGCCGCAATCGATGCCCCGCACGTGACGCAGGGCGGCGACGAAGGGCAGAGTTTTCTCCAGCGCCAGACCCCACTGGCCGTTGCCGTTGGAGGCCCCCAGCTCGCCGGTCGCATCGGCGAGCACCTTGCCGAGCTGGCGCGTATGGACCGCGATGTCGTAGTCGAGGCCGAGGTAGCTCCGCCCTTGGGCCAGCCAGCGCTCGCGCCGCGCCTGCCACTGCTCGTAGGCGGCCCAGGGATCTTCGACTTCGGCGATGACATGGGGCAGGGCGATGCTGCCGAAGGGGGTGCGCCGGGCGAAGAAGCTGATCACCAGGGGATGATAGCCGGGCTTCAGACGCAGCTTGGTCTTGCCTGCGACCTTGTGACCGCTGACGAAGAGTTCGCCGCCGCTGACCGCGAAATCAAAGGCGACCATCCGCGGGCGCTTGAGGTGCAGCACGGTACTGAACAGGCCGGTGGCGTTGAGCTTGCCGGCGAACGGCTTGATCAGGTCCATCGTCCGGGCGGTGGCGTAACGCCCGTCTTTGCGTTTGCCCCCGCGTACCTGCAACGCGGTCCAGCCATCTTCGCCGGCCACCCCGACGACCACCCCATCCTCATCCGCCAGCTTGGACGCCGCCGCTTCGCGCTGCATCGGCCCTGAGAAGGTCCAGGCCTGGGGAATCCCGCCGCGGGCGCGGACGAAGGGCTCGACCGCCGCTCCAGCCGGAACCGCGTCGAGCGCCGGCTCGATCGTCTCTACCGGATCCGGCTGCATCATGTGCGGCAGCTCGTAGGGGTCGCCGTCGATGGCCAGCGCGGCGAGCCCGCAGGCGGCACGCCAATGCAGCATCTCGACCGAATCGGCGCGCAGGTTCTTGATCAAGGGATGATTGCCATGGCCGGCGCCGTGGTACATCGCCCAACGCAGCTCGGCGAGCATCCGGCTCCACCGTCGCAACGCCACGCCCACGCTCTTGCGCGTCCCCTCACTCCAGCCGGGGTAGCACAGATCGTAGGCCACCGCCATGCCGGCGATCATCTGGGCGTAACCCTGATAACGCTCCTGTGGAGCGTTGTAGTCGATGCACGCCCGGCACAGCTCGGTGGCCCGCTCCAGCTGGGCGTCCTCGCCCTCGAGCTGCCACAGCAGAGCCCAACCGGCGGCGCGATAGCCGTTGGACTGGTAGTCGGCCTGGCCGCCGGCGAGCATCTGCTTGAGCCGCGCGACCATCGCCGCCCCCGGCCCGCTCGCGGCGCGCTCGCGCAGGCCGGGCAGCGCGTCGGCGGTGAAGAACAGGCGTGGGTGTTCGCCGTCTGGCGGCGGTTCGTGACCGGCCACCCGCCGGGGCCAGTAGTCGCTGATTCGCCCGTGCAGGTCACCGGCGACCTCGCGCGGATCATGGTCCACGTGATCGATCGGCATCCGTCCGGTGAATCGACCGCTGATCCCACCCTCCGCCATGGCGAGGACCAGATCGTACTGCGCGGCGAAGCCAGACAGGTAGGGATCGGGATTGACGTCGAGATCGATGCCAATGTGCAGCTGCCCATCGACGGCGGAATGCGAGCGCACCCGACCGTCGTGCTGGGCCAGGTTGTAGCCGGGCGCCGTCGCCCATACGGTGAGTTCCGGCTCGCCATCGCGCACCGTGAGATCGACGAACAGGTCTTTCGGCTGATCCGGCTTGCCCGGTATCAACAAGGCATCGGGCAATGTGAGCGCGAGCGAAGCATCGGCCGGAAAGCCGCTGTCCGCGGCGGCCGGGAGGCCGCCGGGGGCGCCGAGGGCAGAGACGAGTACGATAGTGAACAGGCAGGATCGAATCATCATGAGGATACCTACCACCCAGATCAGCGCCGGTTGATGGCGTGAATCCGCGACGAGAATGGATCTTTCGCGACCATCGGGCCGCGATGAAGCGATCATACGCCTGGCGGGCGGCGAAGCGAGGCTGAGCACCAGGGCGCAGACATCATGCCGCTTGGCGCTCGACCGGACGGCCCGGAAGCGGACGATAGCCGACGGCGTCGCGACCCCGACGTCCGTCAGGAGGCGCCATGCGCCGCAGACCATCGTCGTTGTCCCTGCTCCTGCTCACCGCCCTGGCCCTGCCGCTCGCCGGGCTCGAATTGCGCGACGATGCGCGCTATCGCCGCGAACTGACTGCGGTCCAGGCCCGGCCGGTGCCATTCGCACTCGACGCCGCCTATGCGACCTGGCGCGCCGAGCTCGCCTGGGCCAACTACCAGGCACGCGAGTACGGCCGCTGCATCGATATCTGCACCGAGCTGGTGGTCCTCGATCCCGCTACGCCCTACTACCTCGAACTGCTGGTCGCCGCGCTCACGCGCAAGGCCACACATCGCCGGGCGGCCAATCTCGCGCGCGTGGGCATGGCGCGCTTTCCCGCACGACGCGATCGCTTCGCCTTCGCCGCCGCGATCGCCCACCGCGCGATCGACGAGCACGAGCATGCGCGCGAACTGCTCGCCGGGGTGGAGGCGCCCGAATCCGCCGGTCCCGCCATCGCGGCCTACCACGAGGCCCAGGCCACCCTCCACGCGGTCGCCGGCGAGACGGAGGAGATGCTGCAACATCTCATCGCCCGGGTGCGCCACGACACCGACATGACCACCTTCCGCCGCGACGCCCTGTTCGACCCCTACCGTGCCGAGCCGGTGTTCATCGCCCTGGTCGGCAAGACGCTGGTGTCGACTGACGAAGACGCGGAATGAGCCGAGACGCCTGACCGCCCCCGCCGGGGCGGGGGCGGGTCGTTGGAACGCTGACGCATGGTCCGCTGCGGACACGAGTCCATCCCCGATGGCGCCCGCCTCAACCGTTGGCGGTCGGCGTCTCCGGCTTGGCCGGGTTCAGTGGCGTGGCGAAGACCTGGACCCAGTAGTCGCCCACCCACGCCGCACCCATTTCGGTGAATTCGGCTTGCAGGATGTTGGCCCGGTGACCGTCTGAGCCCATCCAACCGGCCATGACCGCAGCAACGGATTGATAATTCCACGCGATATTCTCGCCCACCGCACTATAGGCATAGCCGGCTGCGTGCACGCGATCGCCAACCTCGCTGCCATCGCTGCCGAGGTGGGAAAAGAAGTCGTTGGTCTCCATGTCCTGGGCGTGCGCGGTCGCCGCCTGGGCCAGCAGCGGATCCCAGCCCAACGCGGCCTGCCCGGCATCGGCTCGCTCGGCGTTGACCGCCGCGAGCATCTCGCTGGCGAAGGCGGAGAGCCCGGCATCGCCGCTGTCGCCGCCCGTGCTATCGTCGCCGGAACCATCGCCGTCGGGCTCTGATCCCGCGCTGTCACCCGCATCGTTGGGGTCGGGCAAGGAATCACTGCCGCCGCCACCCCCGCAACCGGCCACCAGGACCACCACGACGCAGATCAGACCGAGACGACGCAACAGAGCGATCATGCCAGGCTCCTTAAGCTGGCCATGATTCTACCGTGGACCCCGGCGGCGAGGCAAGCCGCATGCGGGCGATTCACGACCGGCACATCATCAGGCTCTGCCGGCGGGGTCGCACCTCGCCTCACACGCTGGCGCGGCGGACCTCCTCGCCAAGAATCACCATGCCACGCTCGATGCGCGCCGGATCCTGGCAGTAACTGATGCGCAGGCAGCGCGAGCGGTGGGGCCAGTCGGCCTCGAGGCCCGCGAAGAAGTAATGCCCGGGGACCACGATCACGCCGCGGCGCTTGAGGCGTTCGTAGAGCTCGTGGTCGCTGATCTTCAATTCCGGCAGCCACAGCCAGAGGAAGAAGGCCCCTTGCGGTTCGTGCACGCGGTAGGGCAACCCGGCGAGTGCGGTGTCGAGGCTGGCGAGCGCGTGCTCGCAGCGTTCGCGGTAGTACGGCCGCACCACCTCCCGCACCAGACGGTCGATGGTCCCGTCACGGAACAGCGGCTCGGTGATCGCCTGGCCCACCGTCCCGTTGGCCAGACCGACCACCGCGTTCATCCGCGACAAGCGCTCGATCACCGCTTCGCTGGCGACGATGATCCCGGTGCGGCTGTTGGGCAGACCGATCTTGGACAGACTGAAGCCGTAAACGATGTGCTCGGCGAAGGCGGGCAGGCGATGCTCGCCGAAGACCACCCCGGGAAAAGGCAGGCCGTAGGCGTTATCGAGATACAGCAGGCTGCCGCGCTGCCGGCAGAGCTCGCTGAGCCGTGCGACCTCCTCGTCGCTCAGCACGTTGGCACTCGGGTTGGTCGGCCGCGAACAAGCGATCGCCGCCACCGGCCCCTGAGCCTCGAGGGCGGGGAAATCGCAGCGATATTCGAACCGATGCTCGCCGTGGGTCTCGATCAGCGGCCGTGGGGCGACGAAAGACCCGACGTGCAACTGGTCGGCATAGCCGATGTACTCGGGAACCAGAGGGAAACCGATCGGCCGCTCAGCCGAAGCCAGGGCGTTGAACAACAGGAAGGCGCCGGTCTGCGATCCGGGGGTGATCGCGATGTTGCGCTCGCTGATCGGCCAGCCCTGGGTCTGGGCGAAATACGCGGCGATGGTCTCGAGGAAGCGACCGTTGCCGCGTGGGGTGTCGTAGTCGCCGAGCATGCTGGCCAGCTGCGCCGGATCGGCGCAGATGCTGCTCAGGCGTTCCCGCCACACCGCCTCGACCGCCGGAACGTGAGCCGGGTTGCCGCCGCCCATCATCACCAGATCGTCGCCGCCGCGCGCGAGCGCCTCGCCGAGATCCTCCATCAGTTCGTTGATGCCGCTGGGGCCTCCCAGCCGCTGCGCGAAATCAGACCACTGGATATCCATGCTCGCATGCTCACCTCGCTGCGCCGGGCGCAAGCCGGAACCACGCCGGGCAAAGTTGCCGACCATTGCCGTTGCCATTGCCATCCGCCCTCAGCCATCCTCCCAATCAAGCGCAGCCAACATCTACATCGCCCCCGCCGCGCCCGACCAATGCTTGCCCCGGGCCAACCCCGGCTATCATGCAGGAATGTCAATATTGACCCCGGTCGAGCTGCTCGCGCCGACCGGCCCCCTGGCCGGTCGCCTGGATGGCTACGAATCGCGGCCACAGCAGCTTGAGATGACACGGCTGGTCGCCGACACGCTCGAGGCCGGCGAGCATCTGATCGTCGAGGCGCCGACCGGGGTCGGCAAGAGCCTCGCCTACCTCATCCCCTGCGCGGCGCACGCGCTGGCCACCGGCGACAAGGTGGTCGTCTCCACCGCGACCATCGCGCTCCAGGAACAGCTGGTCGACAAGGACCTGCCGCTGGTCGAGCAGCTGATGCCGGAGCTCAAGCCGGTGCTGGTCAAGGGGCGGCAGAACTACCTTTGTCGCCGGCGGCTCGACTTCGCCCATTCCGGCCAGCAGGCGCTGTTCGAGAGCCGCGAGGAGATCCAGGACTTCGAAGAGATCCGCACCTGGGCCGCCGAAACCACCACCGGCGACCGTGCCGACATGCCGCACGAACCGCCGATCGCGATCTGGCGCAAGGTGCAGTCCGACAAGCACAGCTGCCGCGGCCGCCGCTGCGAACGGCACCAGGAGTGCTTCTTCCGCCGCGCCCGACGCCGGATCGAGGATGCCCATCTGCTGGTGGTCAACCATCACCTGTATTTCTCCGATCTCGCCCTGCGCGACGAACACGCCTCGATCCTACCCGGCCATCCGGTAGTGGTGTTCGATGAGGCCCACGCGCTCGAGGACATCGCTACCGACCATCTCGGCGTTTCGATCGCCGAGGCCCAGGTGCGGTACTTCTGCGAGAGCCTGTGGAACGAACGCAGCGCGAAGGGCCTGCTCGCCGATCCGGAGTTCGCCCCGGCGCGCGAGGTGGTCGCCGCGGTCCAGGCGGCCAACCAGGATTTCTGGCGCGAGGTCGCGGTCTACGCGCATCGTCACGGCGAAAGCCTCGTCCGCGTCACGGCCGAGGTCACCTTCCCGCCGGAGCTGGCCGCCGCGTTGACCCGGCTGATGCGGACGCTGACCGACTATCGCGCCAGGGCCAGCGACGAGGACGCTTCGCAGGAGCTGCGCGCTCAGGCCGATCGCGCCGCGGAGATGGCCGGCGCCCTGGTCCACCTCGCGAATCGCGACCTCGACGACCACGTGTTCTACGCCCAGGTCCCGATCGGACGCGGCTCGTGTTCGCTCAGCGCCCACCCGCTGAGCGTGGCCGAGCCGCTACGCGAACTGCTCTTCGAGCCGACGCGCACGGTGGTCCTGACCTCCGCGACCCTGGCCGCGGACGACTCGGATCGTTTCCTGTTCCTCCGCCGCCGCCTGGGAATCGACGGCGGCACGGCGAAACGCCTCGACAGCCCCTTCGACTTCGCACGCCAGGCACGGCTGCTGGTCAACACCACCGCACTCGATCCCAACGGCCCGCACTACGAGCGCGCCCTGGCCCAGTGGCTGGGCGATTTTCTCGAGGACGCCAGCGGCGGCACCTTCATCCTGTTCACCAGCTATCGCCAGCTGGGCGCGGTCCACGATCTGCTGCGCGGCCGGCTCGACCGCGCCAACCGCTTCGTGTTCCGCCAGGGCGATCGGATGACCCGGCGTCAGATGCTCGACATGTTCAAGCGGGTCACCGATGGCGTCCTCTTCGGCACCACCAGCTTCTGGGAGGGCGTCGACGTGCGCGGCGACGCCCTCAAGAACGTGGTCATCTGCAAACTGCCGTTCGAGATGCCGACCCACCCGCTGGTCGAGGCGCGGATGCAGAAGATCAAGGCCGCCGGCGGCAATCCGTTCATGGAACGCACGGTGCCCGAGGCGATCCTCCGGCTCAAGCAGGGCGTGGGCCGGCTGATCCGCACCACCAGGGACACCGGCACCATCGTCATCTGCGACCACCGGGTGCTGACCAAACGCTACGGTCGCTACTTCATCCGCGCCCTGCCGACGATGCCGATCGAGCAGTTCGCACTCTAGTGGTCTGTCGCCAACAGAGTGGAACATAGGCGCCGCCCCGGATCGGCAGATTCAAGGCAGGATGACGCCGGCGTAGCAGCGCTGCGTCACGGAAATCCCAACGGAGAGGCTGCCTGTCCGCGGCAAGAATGACGGGACCCTCAGAGCTCCGGGAAAGGCTACCAAACCGATCCCGGCCTTGCGCGCGTCAGCGCGCCGCCGAGGGGGTCATGGGGGCCGGGCCGGCCCCCATCGGCAGACAGAGCCCTGTTTTCC